>CAZOEM010000095.1:0-8464 GCA_964578735.1 uncultured Halobacteria archaeon
ATGGGAAGTGTAACAATTACGGACAAAGGGACAATAACAATTCCATCGGTAATCCGCAAAAAATATGGATTGAATGAAGGTGCCGGATTGGAGTTTGTAGAATCTGAGCTTGGAATCGTACTTGTCCCAATAAAACCTCTAAAAGAGTCGTTTGGAATAGATGGGGCCATTATGAGGGAAATAGCAAAGGAAATCGGGGATGAGAGGGTGAGAGAAAGGATTCATGACGACAACGAAGGACAAGGTTGTCTTTGATACGGGTGCTTTTTCCCTCTTTTTTGCTGGCGATGAAAGAGTGAAAGGATATTTTGAATCGATGTTCGCTGAAGAATCGGTTGGTCTAACGGCTGGCATTGTGATTGCCGAATTTCAGTATAAAGTCTGTCAAAAGTTGGGAAAACAGGTTGCTCGGGATAGAGGAGCACGAATAAGGACATCTAACATAGAAATCCTTCCAACTGATGAATTAGCATCAGAAGCATGGCTTACAAAGTGCCGATATGGCAATCGCCTTTCTATTGTGGATTGCTTTCTGTACGCATTGGGGAAAAAGGAGGATGCACTCATTTTGACGACTGATTCTGCATTTAAAGTGCTTGATGTGAAAGTGGAATGGTTTGAAGTGTTGTAATGTAGTAAAAAGGAAGATGCCCTACAAACAGCACGGATGCCCCCGAATTTATTCCGGGGGTGACATGGATGGGGCTTTTTAGTTTATGCCCATTGTGAACAGCATTCCGCTCTCAATGGCAGAAAGAGTTTGCTGGCTTACTGTTCCAAGTTTCCGTTGCAGGCGACTCTTATCCAAAACACGCAATTGATGACATAGAGCAACAGAATCACTCACAAGACCTCCTTCTCCATGAAAGATGGATACGCAAGAGGGTAGTGATGCGCGTCGTAAATTTGTTGTCAAAGGAATCGTTAGGACAGTGGTGGTAAACCTGTTAATTAAATCGGTTTGAAAAATGAGCACAGGTCGAATGCCTGCTTGTTCTGAACCACGCGTTGGATTTAAATTAGCCAACCATACCTCTCCACGTCTTATAGTCATTGCTTGTCTTCCTTAGCTAAACTATTTGTATACTCCCTTAGCCCCTCTTCAGCAAGCTGACGGTCTTCTTCGGCAAATTCCCCATAAAGCTTAGTTAGCTCTTCTTCATCAACCGATGGAAGTGCCATAAAACGAGAGCGGAATTTCAAGAAAGCCACGTATTCTGCCACTTCTCGTAACTGATGCTCACCAAGTGTATCAAGTTCCTTCACAAGATGTCCTTTAACTGCCATAAATTTTTGTTCCTCTTAATTTATGTTGTATTACATCCTTAAAAACCTTTTGTTTTTTGATTTTCGGGCATAGGACTGTTTGTGCTTGCGGAATATATTGTGCTAAGGAGAAAGAACAGATAGAGAACAACGGGGATGCCTCGGAATTTATTCCGGGGGTGGCATGGTTGGGGCTTTAGGAATATATAATCTGTGGTATATCCAAAATCTCCCTAGCCCAGATGAGTTAGTGATAGAGGGGAACACACATTTGGATAATGGAGATTATAACAGAGCTGTGAGATGCTATACTTATGCGTTGAAAATTGACGAGTCCGATGAAAACGCATGGAAAAATAAAGGTTTTGCACTCTTTAATTTGGGAATCGATAACGAAAGTGTGAGTATTCATATATCTAATATACCCCCATACTGTTGTGGACAGAAACTCATAGACTACTATAATTTGTCCTATCATACCCTACCTATAAACCGAGATTATTTGGAGAGGCGCCTTCAATGCTTTAAGAAAGTGGTGTATCATGATCCCAAAGACCCTGAAGCGTGGCTTTATAAAGGAATAATTAGCCTTTATCTTTTGAATTTCTCTATTTATAATCCTGTTGAAGACTTTGATGAAACATTAACACTCATTGATAACCTTCCTTACGAGAAGAAATCATATCCTCCCTTAAGAGATATTGAAAGCTCTGCTTTGAATGGCAAAGGCATGGCACATTTAAAATTAGGGCAAAGAGAAACCTTCATGACCCAAAGGGACACTAAAGAAAACAATAAAAAAGATAGGTTGGAGTTTATAAATTAAGAGGCTCAGCTCCTTTTCCTATTTTTTTCGAATGCTCATGGCTTAAATGCAAGAATTTGACTCTAGCAGTCTCTTTATCTCGGGAAGCATCATTGGATTAATTGAGACTTCCATACCATAAGATGTCGGCTTTTGTAAAATATAGCCCTGTTTGATGAGATTTCCCAGCTCCTTTTTGATGTTGCCCCTCTCGTGCTTGGGAAAACCCTTGATGACGTTGTCCTTAGAAGTGTGCCTACCACCGATACATTTGAGATAGAGTAACTTCTCCAATATCTCTATCTGTCGTTCATTCATGTATTTTTCCATATGATAATATGTGATAATCTACCATAAGTAAAACATTTAAATAGGCGGGCATCTATATTCATATTTATGAACAAAGGGGATATGTCTGGATTGGCAGGGTTGTTCTCAGGGAGTATCGCAAATATCCTCGACTTCTTACTCATACATAAGGGGTTCGACTACTCGAAGACAGAAATCGCGGAAAATGCTGGCGTAGGGTATAAAACGCTTTTTGATAATTGGGATAAGCTCGAGCGGTATGGTCTTGTGAAAGAGATGACAACGATTGGGAGAGCAACATTGTATACAATAAACCTTGACTCTCCGATGGTTAAGGCACTTAAGAAATTACAGCACGAGATTATGTTTTATGACGCAGAGAAAGTGGCACAGGAACAGGCAGAAAGAGGGGTTATATTGGAAATGAAGGAAGAAAAAATTAAGGTTTGAAAGAAGCCTTGCACAACAGGGATGCCCCCAAATTCATTTGGGGGTGGCATGGTTGGGGCTTTATATTTGTTCAAGAGAACCCTTTAGCATATGGTGAAGAGATCAAACCACAAATAATAGCGCATTACTCAAAGGACAACGAGCTGGTGGAAATCGAGGTGCTTGACGCCAACGAGTTATTCTCTAAGCGGAAAGAGATTTATGTGCCAGAATATGTAAAAGTTACAAATAATAATATTTCCCCTTCTCCTTCTGTTCGCGATCCTTAGCCGAGCCGATCTTATTTATACGAGGCCGAAGCGTGTTTTCATCCCTCCTGAAAGAGATACCCAAATCCTTCAAGAATATGTTCATGCCCTCTCGCATGCCAAAGCAGCCCTTTATCTCGCCTCGCACGCCCGGATCACCATCAAAAACCATCAACCTATCGCTTAACAGGTCTATCAGATAGATGTCATGATCTACAATCAGCATAGATACACCCCTTCGCTCCGCATACCGCCTTATCGTTTTTATCAGCCGCACCTTCTGCTCCACATCAAGATGCGCAGACGGCTCATCCAGCATATATAACGAAGCGTCATGGCAAAGAGAAGCAGCAATCGCAACATCTTGCAGTTCGCCACCGCTAAGCTCTTTTATGTTCTTACTTTCTAGCTCTCGTATCCCCAAAGGGTCTAACACATCAACGACATCGGATTCACCCAATTTAAGCGAATATATGAACTCCTTTACTGTCATATCCAATTCGCCTTTTATGTACTGCGGCTTGTAAGAGACAGTAATATCAACAGCTATTTTACCGGTTGTCGGCTCCGTCTCACCCGCTAATACCTTCACGAACGTGCTTTTACCTATTGCGTTTCGCCCTACTATGCCCAATACCTCGCCCTTCTCTATACTACCGGGTTTCGCATCCAGTACAAAGCCCCCCGATTCGCCATAGCGCTTATCAAAGCCGTCGTATTCCACGGAAACCGCTCTATTCTTTAGTGCCTCTCGCGGTGGATGTGCACTGAATTCTATCGCCTTATCTCTTATCCGAACGTTCTCGGCATGCAAGAAACCACTCAAATATTCGTTTATTCCTCTACTCGTGCTCCTTGGCATTGTAACAACGCCATACCCGCCCGGTTCACCGTATATAAGATGCACATAATCTGCAAGCATATCTAGTATGGCAAGGTCGTGCTCCACCACAACCACCGCTTTATCATTTAACATAGCCTTTATCCCTTTCGCCACTTGCACTCGCTGATAAATATCCAGATATGGCGTTATCTCATCAAAGAAGTAAAAATCCGCTTCCCTTGTTATACAGCCTATTACCGCAACCCGCTGCAACTCGCCACCACTTAGCGCATTTATATCATTATCCATCGCCTCTTCGAGCTCAAACGCATTCACAAGCTGTTTTGATACGCCCGTCTCATCTGCACTCTCCAGCAACTCATGAACGTTGCCATCAAATAATTTCGGTATGGCATCTACATATTGCGGCTTATATGCCACCTTGATTTTACCGTTTGATACTTTATCAAAGTAATTCTGTAACTCAGACCCCGCATATCGCTTTATTATCGCATCCCAACTCGCTTTTGATTCCACTTTGCCAAGGTTCGGGACCTGTAAACCCGCTAATATCTTTATTGCTGTACTCTTCCCTGTCCCATTCTGACCCAATATCCCTGTTATCTTCCCTGCTTTTGGGATAGGCATGCCATAAAGAACGAACCCGTTTTCTCCATATCTGTGTGTTTCTTCACCCTCCAGCTCTTCGGGCAAGCCGATAATAGAAATGGCACCGAAGGGGCATTTTTTTATGCATATGCCACATCCCTCACATAAATCCTCTGATATTATCGGCTTACCATCGTCTCCCAGGACTACCGTTTCCACTCCCGTACGCACCATAGGGCAGTATTTTATGCATTCATACTCGCATTTCCGCGGTTGGCACTTATCCTTCTTCAATATCGCTATCCGCATTTTTCGGCTTCCCTCTGTTTATTAATTTTGTATAACCGCAAGCATCTTTCTATGCCTCTCCGGCTCCAGAGCAGCAACGAGGTCGATATTGTGCATTTGCCCTACTTCGCTTCTCAGCTCTTCACCACCCATATCCGTAAATATCCCTCCTGCCTCTTTCAGGATTAGTGCGGCTCCTGCAATGTCATAACCGCTAATTAAGCCACGAACATCTATTACTGCATCTATAACGCCCTCTGCAACCAGGCATATCTCGATTGCAATACTGCCAAGCACCCGAAAAATTACGCTTTTTGCCCTCTTCTGGAATTGTATCACCGATTCCGGTATTGATTCCGCACCGTAAGTGTAGATGGAGAAAATTGGCTTGGTCTTACCATTAAAGTCACGTGGAAGCTTCTTACCGTCTACAAATGCATTATTACCTCTCTCTGCGTAATATGTCTTCCCGTAAATGGTTGCAACAACGCTCGCTTCTATGTCATCAAAAGTAACGTGGTCTACATTTGGTGAATACGCGATAGAGGAGCAGAAGAAGGGGATACCAAGTATCGCGTTTGTGGACCCGTCAATGGGGTCGAAGATAAGTGTGAATTTCGGATCGCCACCTTTTGGGTATACATGGTCGCCCAGTTCCTCGGATATTATCCGCGCGCAGTAGTTGCGACTCGCCAATTCGCGCTCTAATTCCCGTTCTGCAAACATGTCTATCTTCCTCGTTACGTCCTGCGCTCTTCTTACTATTATATCGCCATAGTCTGCTGTCTCTGCAATGTAAGACCTTATAGAATCTCTCAGTTCTGTCGATATCTCTAACAGCTCTTCTATTTCCATTTTTCGCTCTTCTATCCCCTTTTGTTTATTCTTTTATTGTTTGTTTGTATATAACATATAACTTATACCTATTTCATAGATTTACACAGACGCTACTGTCCTGATTATCTGTGTTCATCTGCTTTAGTCAGATTATCAAAAATTAGCCCTTCTTGTTACTTCAAATGTCGGTATAGACCCATCATGTACTGCAGTAGCGACCAGTGCGCCCTTTACACCGATCTCCGCCATTTTATATACGTCTTCGCAATTCCGCACGCCACCGCCGCATAGAACGTCATGTTCCGAGAGCTCAACTGCACGAGCGAGGAACTCAAAATCTATTCCGCTTTTCGTGCCTACCCTATTCAGTTCCAGCACAATCACGTCCCGAACGGGAAACTTGTTCAGCTCTTTTATCAATTGCAGTGGGTCCATCTTCATCATCGTATCGCTTGTCAGCACTTCGTTATTGAAAAGGTCAACGCTTATAGTTACTTTATTTATCATATCGCTCTTAGATGCTTCCTCTAATAGCTTCAGGGATATGGTTTCCGTACCTAAAACGAACTTATCGCCCATTTCCGCAACAACCACTTCTTTCAGGTCTTCCATTCCTTTTACGCCATAATCCAGCATAATCATTAATCCACTATTTCGAGCTCTTAGTTCCTCTAATACGCCTCTGTTATTGCCGGTGTTCATGAGTCGATTGAGGTCCGCGATATAAACTTCCCTGGGCTTTAGCGCTTCTATCATACGAACCGGATTTGAAGACGTAACGATAGAGCTGAAGCGGTGAATCGGTACGTATCTCTCACGTTCCCCTCGCTTCGCGTGTACCACAACGCCATCAAGCAAATCCATTACAAAGATCAATCGGAAGTCCATTTTTTCAGTATAAATTAATAAGGCAACAAAGGCAAATAAAAATTACTGGGGATATGATCATGCAACTCAAACCCTTTAAGGCGACAATACTGAACCCGAAACTGAAAAACCGTGCAGAACTTGTTTGCCCTGTTTACGATACCGTAGATGCATCCGGGTACGACATTTATTCCGCTAAGCGAAACAATGTGATCCATTTCACTACACGAAGAGCGGGGGTAAAGGAGGAAGATTTTATCGTTCATGCGAAAGAGAATCTCACGCGTTTTTTCCGCGATGGGACATTAATAGAGTCAGATAAGCGCTCTTTCTATATCTATGGGATTCGATACAGACTATCAGAATCGATTAGGGGGCAAATCCCGGAAGAAGCCCGAAAAGATACCTATTTCGCTTTTGGGTTAGTTGCACTGGTGAAAGTGGAGAAGCTCAATGAACATAATGTGTTAGGGCACGAAAAGACATTCGAGTCGAGCACGCAGGAGCGATACCATCTGATGAAGGAATGCGGGATGAATTTCTCGCCGATAATTGCTGAATATAACATGCCCGGGCATGAGCTGAACAACATATTCGAGGATTATCTTGGCTTCCGCAGACCTGACTTGAAGATAGATGCGCGGAACGAGCCAATTATAGATGTTGTATTAGATGGTGCACGCCACTTGCTCTGGGAAGTTTCAGATGAAGAGCTTATAGACAAGATTATGTGGTTGATGAGCGAGAAAAGAGTTATGATCCTCGATGGGCATCATCGGTATACCGCATCATATCAGTTGAGTAGAGATCAAGAGGAGGATTATACGTTGATGATGCTCTTAGAAGGAGGCGATAGAGCGCTTGTATTGCTGCCCTGGCACAGATGTGTAAAGCAGTGTCACGAGGATGATTTATGGACGCGAATACGTGCTAATTTTTATGTCCTAGGTTATGATGGGCGTAACTGCGAGGATGCAATGATCGCTATCAATACTAAACTCAGTGAGTGTTGCAATGATGACGTCCGGTTGGGCATGTATGACGGCGAGAGATTCTATCTGCTGCGTGCGAATCCTGACCGGATAAGGGAGTTGGCGGAGGCGCGAGACGAGCGAATTGGACTGGACATAATAAGCCTCCATGAATGGCTTATCAATCCAACGCTTATTGGCAAGCCAGAGGACATCCTTTTTACCGCCAGTCCGGAAGAGGCAATGGCAAATGTGGATAGGGGCGCTTATCTGGTTGCATTTCTCCTTAAACCACTGCGTATCGCAGATGTGGAATATAAGGCAGAAGTAGAGAAGAAAGTGTTCCCGCAGAAGTCAACGCTATTCCTGCCTAAGGTCGCCGAGGGTATTGTGATGCGCCGGTTCGGGGAAGTTGGTTTAAACCAGAAGATTACACGGATTCCCACGGGGGAAGAATAAATCAATATACTACTTTAAATCTGTGTTAATCTGCGTTAATCTGTGTCTTAAAAATAATTGAAAACACAAATGTTCTTTTGGTAATGCGTTTCTTACGCGCATCTTCTATCAGCCCTTCCATTTGCCCTATTCTTATTTGTAGTAGCTCATCCAGTTTCTCTGCCCTCTCTTTCGCATTTATTAGCTCAAGCAAGCATACTGGCTTACCACCACAGTATTCCCATGCAAGTTCCTTCTCATCATTGCTAAATCCATACTTTTTGAACAAAGAATCAGATGAAACAGCAAATACATGACACAGATGTAACTCCTTCGTCAATCGTATAAAGAAATTAAATAACTTGTATATCAGCAAATCATCTATTTTGACAATGTCACATTATGATTATCAGGCTAATAGTTATCTCCTCGTTGTGATTATAAGCTGATAATTTATACTATTCTTTTCTATGGACGTTATCTTGAGATAATCCTGTGCTTATATGGTCCACCAGCATCTCCCTTTTATCCTTCGTAATACATTTTTGAAAAT
>CAZOEM010000096.1:0-5814 GCA_964578735.1 uncultured Halobacteria archaeon
TTACTGAAAGTCTGGATCAAAGCAGTAGCAAGTTCTGCGTCTACGCCAACCAATTCCGGAAGTGATTTTGCTGCCGTCCCCCGCACCCGCCAGTCTTCATCTTTACTGAAAGTCTGGATCAAAGCAGTAGCAAGTTCTGCGTCTACGCCAACCAATTCCGGAAGTGATTTTGCTGCCGTCCCCCGCACCCGCCAGTCTTCATCTTTACTGAAAGTCTGGATCAAAGCAGTAGCAAGTTCTGCGTCTACGCCAACCAATTTCGGAAGTGCCTCTGCTGCCGTCCCCCGCACCCACGAGTTTTTATCTTTACTAAAAGTCCAGAGCAACTCGGTAGCAAGTTCTAGTTGTGTATGAATAATCTCATTTAAGGATGCCGCAAGGTATTCCCTTATCTCTATTTCATCTTTTGTCAGACTTTGATAGGTTTCAACCTCTTTCTCTGTGATATTCTCAACGTGTTTTAGAACGTCTATGGCAAGGATTTTTGTGTAAAGATTTGTTTTTGAGAGCTTCTTCAAGAACACATGTGATATTTCGTCTTTTTTCTTTCTTTTTGCATACAATAGTACCTGCTTGATAACTGCTCTGTTCTCCGACAATGTGATGTTCTTAAGCAAGTATTCAAGCTGTTCCTTATCTGCATTTTCGATAACAGCCCTTGCTGCGGCATACTCAAAAAAGCTTTGATGGAAAAATTCAACCGTGTCTTCTTGTTCTCTTAACACACCTTCATCTACAAGGTCGTGAAAGGCATCACCTATTAGCGTGTCATCAATGGTCACTTTTTTTTCTATTTGCGTAATCGTTACATCGGTGCTATTTTTCACTTCAACAGATTGAGAATAATCTTCCTTGATATTTTCGATGTTGCTTTTGCTCACCGTTATCTGTTTGGAGGCGAGCATTTCAGAGGCTATATTTTTTGCAAGGTCTTCTTTTACCTTTTCCACTTTTCTTTTCTTTCCTTCGTCAAGATGAGAAAGTGCACCTATTCGTATCTCAGCTATTTTTTTCTCCCAGTATTTATCGTACAGTTTTTGGGTGTTGATGTCTTCAGGTATCTCACTTGGCTGATAAACCTCGAACAGCATTCGCATGTGAAGTGGATTTCGACAAACCTCAAGAACTGGAAGTCTGAGCTCAACTCCTTCCATCTTGTAGAATGCTTTGTATTTGTCAAAAAGGTGACGTATCTCATCATCTGAAAAGGGATTCAACTCAAAGGACTCCGTTGTGAGGTGTTCTATTCTTTTGAACTCCAAAGGTCTCGATGCACCAATTACAACCCTCTTTTCTCCTTTTACCTTGATGAGAAAGTCGTCTAATCTTGCAATGCCGTCATCCGTAGCGACAACATCCAGCGTATCTAAAAGAAAGATTACCTTCTTTTTTTCGTCCTTTATCTCTCTTAAAAAGGCATTTAGCCCCGTTTCCTTAATATCCAAATCGTCTAAAATTTTTTTATTAAAATCCTTGCCCCTGAGGTTTTCTGACTTCAAAAAGAAAACGGCATAACGTTCCTCGTTAAGAAGTACGTTGGCAAGATTACACAGCAGACTTGTCTTTCCAAATCCCGCTTCGCCAACAATAACAGCAAATTCTCCTTCATTTCTTTCAAGCCAATTTTTAACCTCTTCGTCAATAACCCTCTCTTCGTAATAATCAAAGGGGACTATCCGTTTGGGGATTAAACCATCAATGATGTTTTTAGTGTGTCTGTTGACTTCGTGTGTATATTCTTCTTTTTTATTAGTCTCTAGAGGTTCTATCATTTAAACTCACCCATCATATCCCAGAACTAACAGTCTCTAAAAATTCTATCTTATCTATCCCTATCCCATAACCATTTATAATCGTCCTCACCGATTCAAACTCTGTAACCAGATGTTTCTTCAAATCCTCCTTAATTCCACGCATTCCACCCTGGTCTGGCAATAAAAGGTCAACATATATTTTCCTATCTTTATGGTTAACAGTTACTTTCTGCACGCTTTCATGCTTTAGATATTCCCTCACCGCTTTTTCTGATAACTTCGCATCTTTTGTTATGAACTCAGGTGGAATACGATTGTAATCAGCATCCAATGCATCTGCCAATCGAATCAAAGCAGCTAAAAACTTCCATCTGATCTCTATTTTCTCACCATATATGACACATTCAGCTCTTTCCGGGATTTCATTTATATCCACTTTGCTGCTGTGTGCCTTACAAATCTCAGCCAGATGCACGCTGTGCGTTTTCTCAAGTATGCCCATTTCTCGCCAGTTTTTCTTGATGTGCTCCGCAGACCTCATAGAATGCTCCTTTCTTGCTTTTTCCACAACCTCCTGTTTGGTGTAATCCCCGTATTCGCCATTTGTCTTTTGTGGCAACATACCGATGTCATGAGCGTAGGCTGCAGTGTAAAGTAGATAATATTCGTAGTCGTTTTTCAAGTTCACCTTAAATAGAAGTTCTTTCAGTATTTTCAAGATGGTTTGACTGTGAAGCGATGCGTGATTGGTGAAAAAGCGGAAATAGATGTCATCGGAGGCAAAAAAAGCATCAAGCAGTTTTTGACAATACTTCTGCACGTTCTCCGCGGATTTCTTGAGGTTTTTATTGTGGATGTTTTCTAAAATTTCTGGGGAATATGTTGTTTTACCTTTTTCTTTTCCTATAATCTGTTCGCTTTCAATGTCTTCACTATCAACAACCTTCAAATTTTGACTACCATCGCCATTTGATATCTGAGTGCTTTTGACACGTTTGCTTCCATTTATCTCAATATTCTGTTTAACCATCCATTTCTCACCGTCCTTACATCTTAGCTCTTAGCAACCCTCTTTAAACTATCATTGCAATCGCCTTTTGTATCTCGATGTATTCCACATCTTTTAACTTTTCTACCAAAGAATATGCTTTTTGAGGATACAACTCAGCAAATGCTAAAAGTGCTCCTGCGGCGATCTTTCGTACTGCCCTACTGTTATCTTTACTCAAAGTCTTGATTAATCCTGTTGCACGTTCAGGATTTACGTCAACCAATGCTAAAAGTGCCTGTACTGCGATCACTCGAAACCCTGTTCCTCTACTCAAAGCCAAGATTATTTTTTTTGCACGTTCTGAATTTACGTCAACCAATGCTAAAAGTGCCTGTACTGCGGCCGCCCGCACATCCATGTTAATATTTTTGAAAGTCATGATCAATCCTGTTGCACATTCTGGATTCAAATCAACTAATTTTAGAAATGCCTGTTTTACAGTCGTTCGCACCAGCCTTCCATGTTTTTTGGAACAAGCGGAAAAAGCTACGATTAATTCTATTGCACATTCTGGATTTACATCAACCATTGTTGGAAGTGCTTCTACTGCAGCTTCTTGCACCAGATCGGAATCATCTCTACTCAAAGTTACGATTAATTCTGTTGCGCGCTCTGGATTTACGTACACCAATTTTGGAAGTGTATGTGCTGTTGCCTGCCGCACACAATCATCTTTATCTCTACTGAAAGTTTCGAGCATTCCTATAGCAAGTTCACGATGATTGAAAATAATTCCACCTAAGGATGCTGCGAGGTATAGTCTAACCTCTAACTCGTCTTTTGCTAAACTTTGATAGATTTCAATATCTTTCTCTGTGATATTCTCAGTGTGTTTTAGAATGTCTATTGCAAGGATTTTTGTGTGAAAATTTGTTTCTGAAAGTTCTTTCAAAAATTTGTGCGCTATCTCTTCATTTTCTCTTCTCTTTGCGTAAAGTATCACTTGCTGGAGGATTCCCCAGTTCTCAAGCGATGTTATTCCTAATAATAAGTCTTCAAACAGACTTTGTCTACTTTGCTCCTCTTCTTCGATGAGTGCTCTTGCCGCCGCGTATTCGAAGAATGTCTGATGGAAGAATTCGACTGTCTTTTCATGTTCCCTTAATACACCTTCGTCAAGAAGATTGTGATAGGCGTTGTTCATCAAGAGAGTGAGATTTGTAGCAGGACTCTGATGCGTCTCTTGAGAAATATATACATTTTCACTTTCCGATATACTTGCCTGCTGTTCGATGTAAGAAGACACAAAAACTTCCTCCTTGAGATATTTTTCCTCCAAAAATATCTCTTTCTTCTTCAACATTTCAACGGCAATCTTCTTTGTTAATTCATCCTTTAACTCGCTAACCAATCTTTTTTCATCTTCCCTCAAATACGGAAGTCTTCCAACTCCTATTCCACCAACCTTTTTCTCCCAGTATCTATCGTATAGCTTTTGGGTGTTGATGTCTTCAGGTATCTCACTTGGCTGATAAACCTCGAACAGCATTCGCATGTGAAGCGGATTTCGACAAACCTCAAGAACTGGACGTCTTAGTTCAACTCCTTCCATATTGTAAAATGCTTTGTATTTGTCAAAAAGACGCCGTATCTCATCATCTGAAAAGGGCTTCAACTCAAAGGTCTTCATTGTGAGTTCTTCTATCTTTTCGAACTCCAAAGGTCTCGATGCACCGATTACAACCCTATTTTCACCTTTTACCTTGGTGAGAAAGTCATCTAACCTTGCAATACCGTCATCCGTAGCTATGACATCCAGCGTATCTAAAAAAAAGATTATCTTCTTATTTTCGTCTCTTATCATTTTTAAAAATGCATTTAGCCCCGTTTCCGTAATCTCAAAATCGTCTAAAATCTTTTTATCAAACTCATTGCCTCTGAGATTCTCTGACTTTACAAAGAAAACTGTATACTGTTCCTCGTTAAGAAGTACGTTGGCAAGATTACAAAGCAGATTTGTCTTACCAAATCCCGCATCACCAACAATAACAGCAAATTCCCCTTCGCTTATTTCAATCCAGTTTTTAACTTCTTCGTCAATTTTTCTCTCTTCGTAATAATCAAAAGGAACTATCCGTTTTGGGATTAGACCATCAATGATGTTTTTGGTGTATCTATTGATTTCGTATCCATCTACTTTTTTATTATCCATCATCTTGGGCATCTCTCAGGCAAATGCCCCCTATTAGCCTCACCCATGAGAAATAGTTTCTCATATTTATGTAGTGTAAGGATATATTTAACCTTTCTGTTTCAAACCAATCCTTCAACCGTTTTTTGATCGAATCTATAAACTCCTTTATCCACCCAATAAGCTATGGCTTTTGAGAGAAGTCTTATAAGCTCTCGTGGAGAACCCTTTGCTCTCTTTACCATCTCTTCCTTCCCACTTTCATCAAATAGCTCGTTTATATTAAGCCAGTTCAATCTCCTTTCGAGTATCTCGCTGAGGAAGTGATGCGCTTCTTCGCTGTCAAGCTTTAGGTGAATAATGTCATCGAATGCCGAGTCTTCTATCGCTTTTTCACCCTTTACATCAAATCGAAAGTGTTTCTCAAGCCCAATCAGAATGAAATATACACCTTCAATCGAGAAAATAGCTCTGAGGTCTTGCAAGATGCGGTATTTTATTCTTTTAAAATCTTCTTCAGCACCTACATCAAGCTTGTCAAACTCATCTATAATAATGAAAATTCTGCTAAAATTAGCACCCTGTTCCGCCAAAATATTTTTTATGGTTGTTATTATTTGAGGATGATTAAAATCGTAACTTGTGAGACTTTTCTTTCTGGATGCTTTTGCATGAATATTTGCGAGAAAAATATTTAAAACCCCTCCCGCTTCAAAACCTCTTTCTCTCGATATAATAAACTTCAACCGTTCATTTAAATCCGCAATACGCTTCCGTTCTTCTTTTTTAAGTTCCTTAAATTTTCCTGAACTTTTAATTGCTTCTATAACTTTCTGAAATAGAAATCTCATGAATTCACAGCTATCATAATATGTAGA
>CAZOEM010000096.1:5824-8319 GCA_964578735.1 uncultured Halobacteria archaeon
AGCATTCCATTTTGATAACAAGATAATCTGGGTCATTTTTATATTTGGACAGATAGTTATTCACTAAAGTTGATTTCCCGCTTCCTCTTTCACCGCAGATAGCTATACTACCGCCATTTCTTATAGCAATATTAGTATCCAATTGGCGAAGCTCTTCTCTTTCGACAAAAAGATTCATTTCTTCCTCTTCGAGGGGTCTTATGTCCAGAGGGGAGAACCGACCCATCCATTTCAGTCTTTCGTCCACTTCCTTAACTCTCTTGTCACTCCCTGCTTTAGCATAAAGGCTGCGGGCAAGCCACAAATTTTTGAAGACCCGCCCCAGCGCGATAGCTACTTTTGCTGGGTGCTCTTTCTGCCCTTTTAGAAAAAGTCCTATCTCTTCTGCCTCTCTTGAGTGTTCACTTAAATCTATTTTTTGTTCCATTTCCAGAATAATTTTAACAAGAGCATAAGTACTACCGAAATCCATTCCCTGGAGAATTGCTTCTTCTATCGACTTTTTCGTCTCATTTATAACTTCCTCTTTCACTTCTTTTATTTTGCTGAGCTTTGGGATAATTTTAACCAGAGCAAACGCCTTTTCCTTAGGATCCTCAATAGATTGAGCTATCACAAAAGCTTTTTTAATCTTGCCCATCTGGACAAGCTGTGATACGATATGTCCTAAAGATTGAGAGCTTTTTATAGAAAAGGCAGTATCAATTGCCTCGTTCATAATCTCCGTTGCTTTTTCTTTTTCTCCTATCCAACTAAGCACTAAAGCACAATCACTTAAAAGCCCAGAACGCTGGAAACTATCTGCACTGCGAGCAGTATTAACAGCCTCTTCTATAATTCCTCGAACTCGTAATTTTTCAATATTCCTTATCTCATCCAGGGATATCCCTTTTACTTTATCACCAAGCCCTGCAACCACATCAACAGCTACTGCCTCACTTATACTTTCAAGCACTTGAGCAATTTCAAGCAAAGCAATTACTCTCGTGGGTGGACGTTTAATCGAAAAAGCTATCTCAAGTGCTTTGTCTATATTCCCCTCATCAGCAAACTTTAGAGCAAGTTTTTGTAAAACATTCGGATTAATTTCCCTATCAGAGAAAGAACGAGCTCCTTTAAGAATTTCCTCAGCACTTACATTTTTTCCCACGAGTTCACGGATAACGCCATTTAGGGTAGGCCATTTACTATTCGGGTCTTCGATAAATCTTACAGTTTCAAAAGCTTCCTTCACTGCACCTGCCTCAGCAAACTTCATTGCAACACGATCCAGACAGATTACAGCACTACTATCTCCTTTTTTTTCTAAGGCTTGGAAAATTTTCGCTGTAGTCTTTTTCGCTTTTTCTATATTTCCATTTTCAATCAACTCTGTTAGAATGGCTTCTAGTGGCTGAAAGGTAATATACCCATGATTATCTGAGACAGAACAAAAAGTATTAAATATCTTATCTTCAATCCCTCTAGTAACTTTAGATTCTATTTCGTCACATCTTATAGCAATTTTAATCAAAACCCTCCATTTTTCACCAAGATGACAAATCGAGTAAGCATTATCATAAACAGCCTCTATAATTTTTATTGCTTTTTCTTTTTCTCCTTTATTGGCAAGATTAAATGCAATATTCAAAATATCATTGGATATTTCAACACGCTTCAAATTTGAATATTTAACCATTCTAAAGGCTATTTTTGTCTTCCCCATCCCAACAAGCTTAAGAACAATTTTTCCCCATGCCGAAGACTCTTTTTCATAAGATTTAGAAATTTCCACTTTAGCAGTGGGATATATAACAGTGCTAACTTTTTGAATTAGAGATTCTATATATCCTATTCGCTGCTGTCCTTCAAGATGACTCTTCAATCGTGCATAAGCACCTCTAGCTTCGTCTAACGATCGTGTGGCTTTTAACAAAATGGATTTTGCGATGAGATCAGTTGATGTTAGTTCAGCCTCTTGAAGAAGTTTTTCTGCCGCTTCCAGGTATTTCCTTTTTGCCTTTTCATAGTTCCCTTTTCTCTCCATTAGTCGTCCTTCAAGTTCCAAAATTGTGGCGTCAACATAAAAGGAAAGCCTTAGATCACCGCATGTTTCTTTAAAATCCCTAGCGAATTCTTCCAACGCTTCTCGATCACATTCTCCTCCCAAGTAAATCCTTCTTTTAATTTCATCTAAGCGTTTCAGGAGTTTTGGTATTTTTTCTGGTTCTGTCTCTTGAGATTCAGGGATTTTTAAAGTCTCACTCATCTTTTGAATAATATAGTTTTACATCTAATATTTATATTCTACACATGGAACAACTTCATTTGACATGTGTGATATATTTTTAAAAGACAAAACTCACAGCAGAAGTCATTTTTGCACCTTCTTGTAATATCAAATTAATTTTCATCACAAACTGACAGAAATCGGATCCCGTTCTTTCAATGCACTCACCTTTCACCCAAAAACGATGTAGTTTCCAGAAGAATGTGGAGTGTAACAATCACCATTT
>CAZOEM010000097.1:0-8305 GCA_964578735.1 uncultured Halobacteria archaeon
AGTATTTAAATGTTGTTCAATCTAATCCGTTTGGGGGCCGAAAGTCATGTATTATGAGAAAGAGAAAACAACTTGTGGATCGTATATTTAGACTTTTTGTTCGGAAGAATAGAGTTCACGAAACCACTTTACCGTCTCTTTCAAATTCGCTTCTAACTTATCTCCGGGCTCATAACCGAAATCCTTCTTCGCCTTTGTTATATCGCCTAAGGAATGCAGCACATCTCCTTCCCTCGGCTTTTCATGTATCGGACCCAAAGCCCGCCCCATGATCGCCATAATCACGTTTGCCAGTTCATTTATCGTGATCCGCTTTCCCGTTGCGACGTTATATACGCCTTTAGCATCACTTTCCGCAGCAAGGATATTCGCACTCACCACATCATCAACAGAGGTAAAATCTCGCGTTTGATTCCCGTCACCGTAGATTATTGGTGGCTTTCCTTCCTGAATACGCTTTATGAACTTTGGTATCACTGCGGCATAGTCCGAATAAGGGTCCTGCTTAGGCCCGTAAACGTTGAAATATCGTAATGCTGCCGTTCTCAAGTCGTAAACTTCATTAAAAACATTACAATAATACTCGCCTACAAGCTTTGTCACGGCATAAGGCGACAGCGGATTTGGATTCATATCCTCTCTCTTCGGCAGTTCGGGCGTATCGCCATATGCAGAACTGGAGGATGCAAAAATCACCTTCTTCACGCCACAATCCCGCGCAGCAATGAGGACATTTAGTGTTCCCGTCACATTTGCTTCATTTGTACTTATCGGGTCTTTGATACTCCTCGGCACGCTTGGTATCGCAGCTTGATGGAAGACGTAATCGGCACCTTTAAATATCTTACGCAGTAAATCTAAATCGGTAACGCTTCCTTTAACCAACTCGATCTCAAAACTTCTGATATTCGCCTCATTTCCTGTAGATATATCGTCCACAATAATGACTTCATTGTCCCGCGACAGTACTTCAGCAAGATTTGAGCCTATGAATCCTGCTCCCCCTGTTATAATCGCTTTCATCAATCTCTATATTAGCTTTATTCTATTTATAATTAAGTATCCTGCACCTCCAACCGCCTTGCCACCTCATTCAAAAACTCCTCGGTATATGCAATTTTCTGCGCAGGCGGTTCCGCTAGCTTCGCCAAGTCGCCAGTCATTATCCCGTCTTCTATCGTCCCTAAAGCAGCAGCATCCAACTTATCTGCAAATGCGCCAAGTTCAGGTGTGCCATCAAGCTCGCCACGCTTCCTCAACGCACCACTCCATGCAAATATCAGTGCGACAGAGTTGGTAGAGGTCTTCTCTCCCTTGAGATGCTTGTAGTAGTGCTTCTGCACCGTGCCGTGTGCCGCTTCATACTCGAAGTAGCCATGAGGCGATACTAAGACCGAAGTCATCATAGCTAAACTGCCAAAGGCTGCAGCAAGCATATCTGACATCACATCGCCATCGTAGTTCTTCAGCGCCCATAGCAGGCCACCCTCCGCTCTCATTATCCTTGCTACCGCATCGTCTATTAGCGTATAAAAATAAGTTATCCCCGCCGCCTCAAACATATCCCTGTACTTCTCTTCATATAGCTTCTGGAATATCGCCCTGAAATTATTGTCGTATGTCTTTGATATAGTGTCCTTCGTGGCGAACCATAGGTCCACTTTCTGGTCCAGTGCGAAAGAGAAACAAGCTTCGGCAAAGCTAGTTATTGAAGCGTCAAGGTTATGTATGCCCTGTATGATACCCGGTCCATTGAACTCATGTATCGTGCGCCTAACGACCTCACCATTTTCATTCGTGACCACCATCTCCGCCTTCCCTGGACCCTCTATCCTGTACTCAACGTTCTTGTATACATCGCCGTATGCGTGCCTACCTAACATTATTGGCTTTTTCCAGTTTCTTACCGCAGGTTGTATGTTCTTCACCATTATGGGCGTTCTGAAGATAGTACCATCCAGTATGGCTCGGATCGTGCCATTGGGGCTCTTCCATTGCTCCTTCAGATTGTATTCCGTAACCCGTGCCGCGTTTGGTGTTATTGTAGCGCACTTAACACCCACTTTATACCTCTTTATCGCCTCTGCCGCATCTATGGTTATCTGGTCATCAGTCTCGTCCCGCTTTTCTAGTGCGAGGTCATAGTACTCTGTTTTGAGGTCTATATAAGGAAGCAGAAGTTTAGCCTTCACCATACCCCACATTACCCGTGTCATCTCGTCTCCGTCCATCTCCACTAATGGAGTCTTCATCTGAATCTTATCAGTCATTTTTTCATTGTATATAACGTATAACTTCCTTCTATTTTATTGTCAAGTAGGGTTCATAGTCCACATCATATTGGAGTATTAGCTCCGAGGTTACTATGAACTGGTCCGTCAAACTTTTAAAAAGTTTGATCAAAATGGTTCGCAGTCCAAGAGTGTCGTCTGTACTACCTTACCGTTTATAGGTTTGATAGGACATATTCATGAAAGGAGAACACCCTCCGGGACGATAAATATTTCGTGGCTCAATTCCTTCACTTGCGTTGCGGCCCAGTATCCCATCCCCCTGGCTTCACCACAGCCTGTTACCAGACTGGATGCAGGGTTCAGTTCTGAGGTGGCGGCTAACCTTCCCTCAGGTTGGATTTGCACCAGCGGGATATTATGCATTTAGCTCGGCACCCCGTCATTTCATTTTCTAACGATCAATATTGAAACATGCACTATTTCTTTTCACATCGTCTACGACGATACAGTAAACGCCCAATCATACACATTATTCTGTTCGTTTCCATCGTTGAAGTTGAATGGTTTTATCTCTACCCAGAACTGGTGAGCTCGGGGTTCGTTAACCATCAATTGGCCTGACGACCATGCCGCAACCTGCTCACCTGGCTATAATGGACTCTGCCTAAATGTTCCGACTGGATATGTATAAATATTAAGCATACCCTGATTTTTCTCTTCATCTTTTTTCATTGCAATAATTGACAGACCAAACCAATATTAACTGAGATTAGGAGAATGTTTTAAAGACCAATATGAATATTACAATAAACATGGATTATGAAATCATTTTTGTGACTGGCGAAATATTCTTTGATCATCCTCTTTGCGGAGTTGCAATACTGAAAAGAGTACTTGAAAAAGAGGGCTATAAAATCGGAGTGATAGAAAAACCAACAAAAGAAGAAGAAATCAAGAAGTTAGGTAGACCTAAACTATTCTTTGGCGTGACATCCGGAAGCATAGATTCAATGGTTCGAAACTATACTCCATTAAAAAAATCAAGGGCAGAAGATGAGACACAAGATTATCATGAGGTTGTTTTAGATAGAGCAACAACAGTCTTTAGTAATTGGATTAAACATCAATTCAAAGGTTCAATTTTGGTTTTGGGAGGAACAGAAGCAAGCTTGAGACGATTTGTCCATTATGATTATTGGCAGAACCGACTTAGAAAACCTATATTATTTGATACAAGAGCGGATATATTATCATATGGTAATTCCGAGAAACAAATACTTGAGATTGCAGAAAGGCTAAAAAATGATTTGCCTTTGTATGATATACCCGGCACATGCATAATAACAAAAGAGAAAGTCAATACCGCTAAAGAACTTCCAAATTATGAAGAACTCATGAATGAAAAAGAACGATTCTGCGATATGCAGAACATGTTGACAAATACTGAAGATATTATACAAAAGATTGACAATAGATACTTATTACAATATAAAAGTCCAAAATATACCTCTAAAGATATTGATGAATATTATGAATTAAATTACACACGAGAGTTGCCAAAAGAATTAAGCGGATTTGAATTCAGCGTCATAACTCATAGAGGTTGCATAGGCGATTGCAATTTTTGTTCTGTAAATCTAATACAAGGAGATAAAATAATCTCAAGAAGTGAAGAATCAATATTAAGAGAAATAAAAGAAATAACAAAATTACCGCATTTCACAGGTAATATAGACGACTTGGGTGGCCCTTCTGCAAATATGTACGGGATGGATTGCAATAAATGTAATTCTAGCTGCATAGATTGTAATATCCTGGATCGAAGCAATAAGAGAATGGTAGGTCTTTTAAGAAAAGTAAGAAAAGTAGAAGGAGTTAAGAAAGTCAATATAAGAAGTGGCATACGATTTGATCTGACAACTCCTGAATACATAGAGGAGATTACAAAATATCATATATTCAATACACTCAGGATTGCTCCGGAACATGTGAATACGAATGTCCTTAAATTGATGAACAAAGATAAAGGCGACTTAAAGAAATTCATGGTGGAGTTCAAGAAAACCAATAGGAAATTATCATTCTATTTTATGACTGCACATCCGGGTTCTACAATGAAAGAAGCAAAAGAGCTTGCAAGAGCAATTAAGAAACTAAAAAATGCAGAAAGTGTGCAGATTTTTACGCCAACCCCAATGACAGTATCAACATGTATGTATTATACCGGGATGGACCCAAAAACAAAAAAGAAGATATATGTGCCTTATACCTATTCTGAGAAAAAAGAACAGAAGAGAATACTATTTGAGTGAATAATTGTAACGTTCATGTTTGATTAATTAAGTGACCGCAGGAAACGGAGCAATTTTCGTCGAAGCGACCGTAGGGATTCGAGCTGAATATCAGCAGTTATCGGATTGTTGTGGAGCGGTTTTGTAAATATTTCGGTTACCTCATTTCATGCAGCTTCTGCATAGTACGGCGATGGAACCGTCGGATATACCCGGTAAACATGCCTAAAAACTTCATTAGATATTGTTTTTACATCATCCTCAGTATAACTCTCCACAGGCAACCCCGTTTTGTCGCTCCAAAGGAAATCGTGAATGGTCACCCGTACAGCGTCGCGTGTCGCCTCCTTGTCGCGCCATTGATCGACTTGGAGTTTCTCCGCCTTTAGCTCTTCCAGCAGACCAACGGCAACAGCCTTGATCCGCTTGATGTCGGATGCACTGAGATTCTGCATTTTCAGCAGATCGAAAATAGCCAACGACTCCTCATCCAGTCCTTCGCGTACGGCCCGGTGGTCTTCCTCATCCAGCTCCTGAACCAGTGTGAGCAAGGCTTCGAAGGTCTGCTCGATGGTTACCCGGTCCTTCTCGCGGTTATACTCCGCCACTATCACCTCATAGTGCTGCTGGAAGTCGGTTCGCAACGGGTTCTGGTTCAACAGCCGCTGTAACCGTTGCTCTACGGCATGTCGGAGGTTCTGGACAGTGGTGTTCTTCTTTGGGCTGCCTTCAAACTCCCGCTTCAGCCTCTCGAAGTCTATCTTACTGATGTCGTATGGGACCTGCTCCTCGGCCACACTGTCGGCGGTTGTCTCGATCGCCACATCTACCACCTGGTGCAACTGTTGAATGATGTCTGTGATGTCGGCTTGCTCCCGATCCTGCTGCAGGCTCTTGTAGATAATGTTAATCGCGTTGCGGCAGGCCAGGTGCGCGTTGATGCCCTGAACGTTGATGCACGCCTTGAACTTCTTGAACACCTCACGGCACATCACCTCAAAGCGCTTGCGGGTTTCGTCGTTCTCGTTGACCGCATCCTTGCACGCCACAATGGCGGCGTTGCGCTCGAAGCCGGTCTTCCGGATAACGTTGTCCCGTGACGCATTCATATCGTCGAGAAACGCCCTCACGAGGGCAATGGACTCGGCCAGGTCGGCCAGCAGTTCCTCTTCTGGCCTGGCCGGATCAGTTTCAGCGTCTTGTCCTCCTGCCCGCGTGCCTGCGAATGTCGCCAGGGCCTTACGCAGGTGTTTGAGGATGCCGCAGTAATCGACGATCAGGCCGTTGTTCTTGCCTTCATTGACGCGATTGGCACGGGCGATGGCCTGCATCAAGGTGTGCGCCTTAAGCGACTTGTCCAGGTAGAGCGTGGACAGGCTCGGCACGTCAAAGCCGGTCAGCCACATGGCGCAGACAATGGCGATGCGGAATGGGTGCTCCTCCTCCTTGAACGCCTCGTCAATGGTCATGCGTTGCATATTGCAAAACCGCGACTGCTGCCGCATGGAGTTCGGCAGGTCCATGCCCTCTTTGATCAACCGGCGGTGCGGCGTGATGTCCAGACCCCACTGCAAGAACTTCTGGACCTCGCCTTGCTCCTCACTGATGACAACCGCCATCTGGGTCTCTCTCATCCATTGAATCTGCCGTCTGGCATAGATTTCTTCCTGTTCATCGCTCAATGCGGCCACCGCGGATTCTTGTTGACGGATACGCTCGTGCCAGTAAAACTCGATCAAGCGGTGCATCCGCACGCAGGTCACTTTGTCTATGCAGACCAGCATTGCCTTGCCCGTTTCCCACGCAGTCGAGTAGTGCTTAACGAAGTCCCGCGCCACCTGGTCGAGCCGCTTGTTCGCTGTTATGAGGTGGTAATCGCGCTTAAGCTCCCGCTCCAGCCGCTGCTGGACGTCTATGTCGTCAGTCTCCAGCTCCTCCAGCTTCGCAGCGATGCGCTCGTTGAGGTCACCGATGGCCACGCCCAGTTTGTCGCCCCGGGCATCATAGTAGAGCGGCACGGTGGCCTTGTCCTCCACAGCCCGCTGGAAATCGTAGGTCGAGACATACCCGCCGAAGACCCGTTGCGTGATCTCATCGTCCTTGAAGAGCGGTGTGCCAGTGAAACCAATGTAGCTAGCATTTGGTAGGGTGTTACGCATGTTGAGCGCCAGCGTACCGTACTGGGTGCGGTGTGCCTCATCTGTGATGACGATGATGTCGTCACGTTGTGTGTAGCCTTCGTCAGGATCCACGTCCTGATTAAACTTCTGGATCAGCGAGAAGACGTACGACTTGTGCTCGGCCAGGAGGCGGCAAAGGTGATTGCCGCTGGAGGCACGGCACGGGTCACGGTCATGATCCACCACGCCGCAGCCGGCAAAGGTCTTATAGATCTGTGTGTCAAGGTCATCTCGGTCGGTCAGCACGAGGAATGAGAAGTTGCCGCCGAGCTTACGGTGCACCTTGCGGGTGAACATAACCATCGAGTAGCTCTTGTCTGCCCCCTGGGTGTGCCAGAAGACGCCAAGCTTGCCTGCCGTTCCTTACGCTCACGCACTGCCTCGATGGCGCTGTTGACACCGAGGAACTGATGGTTGCGGGCAAGGATCTTCTTTGTCTCGCCAGAGGACTCGTCAAATAGGATGAAGTTCTCCACAATGTCCATGAAGTTTCGCTTGTCGCAGACGCCATTGAGCAGCGTCTCCATGTCCACCGCGCCCGGATCCTGTTCAGCCAGACGCTTCCACTCGTGGTAGTGCTCCCACTTGCTGGTGATTGAACCGATCTTCGCCTGCACGCCGTTGCCGAACATCACGATGGCGTTGTGGTGGAATAGGTGTGGCATAGTGTCCTTGTAATCAGAGAAGTTCTTTTCGAATGCGGTCTTGAGGTTCCTGTGGATATTCTTTAACTCGACAAAGAGCAGTGGCAGGCCATTAACAAAACCCACGATGTCCGCCCGTTTGCGGTAGAGGTCGCCATGCACCCACAGCTCGCGCACGCAAAGGAAGTGGTTGTTGGCAGGCTCGGCGTAGTCGAACACCCGCAGCCGCTCTCGCACACGCTCGCCCCTGTCATTGCGGAAGGTGACCAGCACGCCATCACGGACCAGGTTGTGTTTCTCGCGGTTTGTGGCGGTGATAGTCTGTGAAGCGACGGTGGCTGTGATCTGACGTACTGCGTCGTCATAGGCGTCATCGGGCAGGTCCGGGTTCAACTCGACTAGTTTCTCACGCAGGATGCGTGTCAGCACAACCTCACGATCAGAGGCGCGGCCCAGCAGGCTGTCGGGTCCGAAATCCTCGTTGTTGTAGGCGTAGATCGACTCCCAGCCGAGCTGCTGCTCCAGATAGTCGGCCGTGGTCTGTTGGACGAGGGTGTCTTCTGAGTACTCACTGCTCATTGTGCTGGCACCTCACGGCCTGAAAACTCATCCAACCACGCTTTGAGTCCTTTCGGGTCTTTTTCCAGCTCATCTGGTTCCGGTAGTACTATGGGGGCCTCTCCTGGCTGGGCATGCTCATACCGTGAATATTTCGTCATCATTGTATCAATATACACACAGTCATTAGAAGTAATTTTCGCTACCTTATGAAGTTTTCCCACGGTATTAATCGGCCTGCGGAACCGCTGTACTACATCCGCCAGTAAATCATTCTCGATCAACCGCTCGATAGTAATTCTGATGTCGCTGCACAAAGCCTTTGCAAGTACCATGTATTCAGACCCATAGGTTCACGTTAAGCTCAACACGGACATTTTTCTATTAATCTCCTCGAT
>CAZOEM010000098.1:0-8270 GCA_964578735.1 uncultured Halobacteria archaeon
AGAGTATCAAGTATATAATTATGTAACATAATTAAGCTGTTGCGACACTAGTAACTACTTTACACCCTAAATGTTAATCCCAAGTTCTTGTGTTAATCTTGTGAAATCTCGTGGTTTTTTTAGTTAGCCATACAAATACAAATTTTATTTCTCGCCTACCAATATTAATTCGCTTCCTAGCCCGGTGATTGATGGCTCCTTGCTAAAACGGTCAATTACATAAGTAACTTGAGCGTATAATATCTTTTCCCAGCTCCTTAGCTTTCGCATCTCTTCAGGAAGAGAATATACGAATTTTCATTACCCGGGTAAGTTCCCCGGCTGCTTTCAATGAATCGGCCGCAAGAGAAATAGGACCTCTTACACAAAGTACAAGATCAAAGGATTCATCAGGAAATGGGAGAGCGGCAATGTCTGCCTCTTTGATTTCTACCTTTTCTAATAATCCTTGCGTTTGCAATTTAGCTTCTGCCACCCTTAATTGCCCTGGTGACAAGTCACAGAGTGTTACTCGGTAACCCATCTTTGCCAACGGCAGGGTCACTATACCTGTTCCCCCACCAGCATCTAAGATTCTTGCAGCCCTATTCTCAGGAAGGCTTTCCGTTATCACTCGCCATTTCAAATACCGGTCTAACTTACCCTCAAATGTGGTGAAAAGAAAAGAGCCTTATTTATCTGTATCCAATGACTATAATACCAATACTTACTACCAGAGAGCGCTATATTCTTGCTTCATAGGAGGGAAGGTTTAAATGGGCCTAAAAAAAAATCGGACGAATTGACTGCGCGAGAATGTCGCGCGTTGTGTGGTATATGCCCTGCTGGATGTGGGGTTGTAGTGCTTTATGACGACCGAGGAAGAATCGCAAATGTGCGACCGGACGAAAGTGCGGAATTAGGCGTGATTTGCAAACTGGGTTGTACAATTCCGCCCAATGTTGATACCTACTGGGTCGGTGATGCGGGTCCCGGTCCGAGCTATATCGAAGCAGGGGGTGACAAGCACCTATATACGAACAAGACCGTTAGATACATGGTAAATAATTTGGTCTATTTTGCAAACCTTCTAAAAGAACACCCGATTCCCACGAACTTGAGGCAGCTTTACGAAGAGGCGCAAAAGGAAAGCAAATAATGATTGAAAAGCTTTTATACTCATAAAACTTAAATAACATCTGTGAAGATAAAAATGCCGGAAGATTATATTGTAGCCGGAGATCTCGACCTTGCATGGAGTAATTTTGACCCGTTTTTTACCTTACCAGCTAATAGTCCGTTTCACGTAGAGCGAGCGGGTAAGCCATTAAATAAGCTAATTAGAGCCCTTATGCGTCAGCACAGACAGCCACCTAAATACTTCTTTTCCGGACATAGAGGATGCGGCAAGTCAACAGAACTAAACAGGCTTGCCGCTGCTGAGGAAATCAAGAACAAATTTTTTATTGTGAAGTACTCGGTTAAGGATGTCAGTGACGTTAACAATCTTAATTATGTTGATGTTCTGTTCTCGATGGGTGCGCAGTTATATACCCAGTATATTGGTGCGGGCAAGGAACTGGAACCAGAGCTACTAAAAGAACTTGAGAGCTGGGGAAGCAGCATAGAACTAGAGCTGGAAAAAACAAAGTCTGTCGGAGCCTCTGTGAAAGCGGGGATTGGGGCATTTTTTCTCTCTATACAGGCAAAAATCAAGTCTGAGTCTACTACAAGGGAAACCATCAGGAAACAAATAGAACCAAAGCTTTCTGAGCTCATTGATAAAATAAATCTGATCATTGCTGATATCGAAGGCAAAGAGCAAAAGAATGTGCTTGTTATCATTGATGATCTGGATAAACCAAGTTTAGAACAAGCGAAGGCAATCTTTTATAATAACTATACTGCTATTACCCAGCCGGCATGCCATATTGTTTATACGGTGCCAATTTCTATATTCTTCGTCCCGGAATTTACTGTGATAAGGGAAACAAGGTTTTTCCTTCCCAATATTAAACTGCACACTAAGAATGATCGAAACAGCATATACGAGCCTGGCTATGAACTGATGCGAACGTTCGTTTATAGAAGAATGAAGGAGGAGCTAATCGAACCAGAAGCCCTTGATTTTGCCATTAAAATGAGCGGCGGTGTGTTCAGAGAAGGTGCGCGGATAATGCAAATCGCAGCAGACAGCGCAATAGAAAAAGAAAGGACTCGTATACTAAAAGAGGATGTGGAAAGGGCAGAGCGAGAAATAAGAAGTGACTTTACGCATATTTTAGAATCTAAAGACTATGCGACCCTTAATGAAATCAGTAAGAGTAATGAGATACGCGGGATAGAGAAGATAGGGCATTTGTTGCATAATCTCAGCGTGCTTGAGTATGTGAATGATGAATCATGGTTTGATATACATCCTACGCTCGAAGAACTGTTTAGAACGCCTATCCTAATACCGCGAGCAAGATAGACATCCTACATTCGAAGAACTGTTTAAAAAAAACCTTTCTTTTAAAAATAAAGCATTGGCAAAGAAATAATGAACGAAGCAAAAGATACTTTTGAACGCAGAGTTTCAAGGCTTGCTAATTACTTAACCCGCGCCTACAAATATAACAAACCCTCTATTCTCTTTGCCATGTATCTGAGTGAATTTTTGCACAGGGATGTAGAGAAATCACTTAAGAGCGCTTTGGCTGAGCAGGGGCTTGAATTTGTGCGCGTTGATGCTGCGAACAATAAAGACTTACCCGCCTTTTTTTCTGCAATGAACTCGGGCAATACTGTTTTTTCCGTTCATAATATGGAGAAAGGATTTCCTGATGCACTTCAGTATTTAAATTTTAAGCGTGAAGAGCTCGTCGAGCATCATGTCAAGGCGATATTCTGGGTAAGAGAAGAGGAACTTGCTCGTATCAGTCTCAAGGCGCCTGACTTCTTCGCGTTCAGAAACCGCGTGGTAGAGTTTATGGAAGTGCCTACGGCTGAAGAGCGCAGACTTGCTCTGGTTGAATCCGCATTGGAGACAGAATATAGATCAGTGGATGAGATCAAGCGAAGTATAGAGCTAAAAGAGAAACTGCTTTCTGAGCTTTCTGCTGAGGATGAAATAAGCGGATACCTGCTATATTCACTCGGGGATTTATATCTTCAAATCGGTTCTTACAAAAAATCGCTTGAGTATACAGAAAAAGCCCTTAAAGTTGCTCGGGATATTGGCAATAGAAAAAACGAAGGTGCATCGCTCGGAAACATTGGAAATACTTACTCTGCTCTGGGGCAGGTGGAGCGAGCAATTGAATATTATAAGCAGGCACTCGCTATTTCTAAGGAGATTGGAGACAGACGCAATGAAGGCTGCTGGCTTGGGAACCTTGGAACTGCTTACCGTTCTTTGGGGCAGGTGGAGCGAGCAATTGAATATTATGAGCAGGCACTCGCTATTGCTCAGGAGATTGGCGACAAACTCGGTGAAGGCAATGCTCTCGGAAACCTTGGAACTGGTTACCGTTCTTTGGGGCAGGTGGAGCGAGCGATAGAATATTATGAGCAGGCTCTTGCCATTGCTCAGGAGATTGGTGACAGACGCGGTGAAGGCACTGACCTCGGAAACCTTGGAACTGCTTACGCTAATCTGGGACAGGTAAAGCGAGCGATAGAACATTATGAGCAGGCACTCGCTATTTCTAAGGAGATTGGTGACAGACGCGGTGAAGGCAACCGGCTCGGAAACCTTGGAAATGCTTACTCTGATCTGGGGCAGGTGGAGCGAGCGATAGAATATTATAAGCAGGCTCTCTCTATTGCTCAGGAGATTGGAGACCGACGTGGTGAAGGCAACTGGCTTGGGAACCTTGGAACTGCTTACCGTTCTTTGGGGCAGGTGGAGCGAGCAATTGAATATTACGAGCAGGCACTCGCTATTTCTAAGGAGATTGGAGACCGACGTGGTGAAGGCAACTGGCTCAATAATTTGGGCGTGGTTTTTAAGGACTTGGAAAAATATGATTTAGCATTGGCTTGCTACCTCTTAGCCAGAAAGTTACTCAAGGAAATCAGAGACCAAAAAATAGAAACAACTGAAAATAATATTATTGAATTAAAAAATAAAATTGGAAAGGAGGAATACCAAAAGCTTTTGGATACGGTGGAACCAAAGGCAGAGGAGATTATACAGGGTATAAATAAATGAACATTTACACCGTGATGAATTTTTGGAGCAGTATCCTTCGATGGATGTAAAATTCCCTGTTGCCTTTGTTAAAAGAGGAACGGACATCAGTTCGCTTATTCCTCATACTGAGATTAATAAAGCCAAATCTGTGGATGATTTGATGAAGCTGGTAACCGAGAAGATTGCGGATAAACAAGTCAAACATAATCAGAACAACAGAGACTAAAATGTCAGTGCTGATAACGTGTCGTTTGTTCTTATATACAGAACCATTATCGTGTCAATCGTTATTTCTCTTCCATTTTCTTGCTCTTTTTCGTCTTCGATGAGACAACTACTTAAGATAGTCGATATTAAAATAGTTATCATAACCACAGCTATTACGTTTTCTTTTCTCATTTCACCCCGGTCCCTATCTTAAGAGTTTTCGTGACAACGAGGACATCCCCCGTCCGAATATTTTCCCTTCCATCTTTCCAATGCATAGATAAAATCTTCATTTTTCCTACACCAGAACCTATCGTTCACTTCTGAGCTGAGAACAGCCAAAACTGGTGCACTCATGAGCACTTCGGAATCTTTCTTGGCTTGCCCTTTACTCATGTTCATGTACGTGACGGCAAACTGCGCCATCTTGGACATCAGCCACGGAGTGCCAAAAACACCCTGCCCTATCCAGTAGCCAAGTTCTTCGTAGACTTTGCGGTTGGTGTGCCGAACAGGGATTGCCTCGAATAATACAGATTCTCGGAAGGGCGATGGTTCACCATGTGGCATGAATTTGACTGCGGCAGCCAGTTCCTCTTTCTCTGGCTCTGGGAAATAAGATATCTGATGTCCATAACCAATAAGATTTTTTCGTCTTTTTTGCCTCCCTCCAATTGCTTCGATGTGTCAAAGGTATTTAGGTGAGCATAGCGAACCGAAACACGCAGCTAAATCTATTATAGTACCCACTTCATTCTTTTAGTTTTGTTTATTTCTATATTCCTTAATCGCGTATTTCAACGTCCTTTTTGCTAAACAAGCGCAATAAATCTTCTGTATTGGAATACCACCAAGCCAATTCATTACATCCTCCTCATCTATTTTCTCCGCTTGCTCTATCGTCTTTCCTTTTACCATCACTGTCAGAGCAGATCCACAGGCAAGAGCGCCTGCGCACCCTACTGCAAGAAACTTCGCCTCCTTTATCTCTTTTGACTCAGGCTCAATCTTCAGGAAAATCTCCATTGAGTCTCCACACGGACCGGTATAAACAGCGTGAGCATCAGGGTCCTCTATTTTTCCTACATTCACCTTCCTAAGTATGTATTCTATCGCCGTACTTGAATATCCTGATATCTTTAGTAAGTTTTTTTTATCCTTTTCCTCTGCCATATCTAACTATTCCTGCTTCGTATTTATAAACTTAATGGTTTTTTGATGCTTGTAAATCATGTTAAAAATTATCCATTCCAAGCAAAAAAAGTAAAATCTTCATGATGAAAGAACGGACAAAGATTAACGTCTTCAGGATTGACAATCCGCTAGAATGCAGCATAATCGAGCGTCTTAACCGGTTCGTTGTGATGGTGGAGATCAAAGGAACCAATCATCCTGCGCACATAAACAACACCGGAAGGCTATCCAAATTTTTGGTCAGAGGGAGGAAAGCGTTCTGTTTTAGAACTCAAAACCAGGGCAAAACGGATTTTAGGCGGTTTGCGATAGACAATCCCAAAGACGCATTTGTGCATCTATTTAATCCTGATCTTGAGATAAACCTCTCGTAAGCCGGCAGTATCACAGTACAATCTTCCTCTCGAAGCTATTATGAGCCCCGCACAGATTTTTTTAAAGCAGTCCTTCACAGAAGCCATTTTAAATTCCTTGTCTCTGCACTTATAGCTTCGTTTACATGCCAAAAAGCCACCTAACCAAAGAATCCTCTTGTGCGCTTGCAGAGCCAGACGAGGGAGAGCATTATCGGGACCTCCGTCAGAACGCCCACGACTGTCGCAAGTGCCGCGCCGGACGTCACGCCAAATAAGGTAGTGGCAACTGCGATTGCAACCTCAAAATGATTGCTGCCCGCGATGATAGCTGTCGGTGCGGCATCCTCATAACTCAATTTTATAGGTTTTGCGGTGAGATACGTGATTGCAAACACCACGAGAATGTTTATAATTATTGGCACGGTGAGCATTCCGATTATTGCCGGCAGTTTGACTATCTTCTCGCCCTGATACGTCCTGAATTTTTGGCTTTATAGGCACTATGTTCTGTATCTCTGTATATATGCCTTATTTTTGACAATAAGCCGATATTAGCGATATGTATTTAGGTGGCATGGTGCCTATTAGGCACTATACCATTCATACGCACTAAAATAAGGAGTGGGCTTCTCGTTGTATTTCCCAATTTTCCGATAAAAGTAAGGTGAAATAGGGACTTTCAAGAGCGATCAAGAAGCAATTGTTACTCATGAAGAGATAAATTATTACAAAGTGCTACCTAGTGCCTATAATCGCTAAAATTCAGGATACGTGAAGAGCACCACCAATGTAATCAACAATGCTATTATCGCCATATTCCCCAACCGTGGCACGAGTTTCCCTTCAAACCAGTCCATACCTTTTCTTTTAATTGTTTGGTCCCTTGTAATCCACCCTGCTATCAGGGGAGTGCAGATGTATATGAGCACTGCAAGCCCTATGGTCTTCCAGGGCACTTCTATCCCAGAGACGCCGATAAGGAAAGTAGCCAGAGGAGCATACAAAAAGACCATTGTCAGCGAGTTTATTGCAGTCATCACAAGCGTATGTCCCATGTTCCCTTCAGCTAAGTAGCTCCACACCAGGACCATTGCAGTGCATGGAGCCACGCCTAAAAGAATCAATCCCGCTATATATTGTTGAACAAGAGGGATTTCTCCTAAGGGCGTTAACGTTGCTCCCTGCGGCAAAAGCCGATAAAAAACCACACCTAAAAAGAGCCATGCGAAAAAAGCCATTGTGAATGGTTTTATCGCCCAGTTCATGAATAATGTAGCGGCTATCGGTTTTGGCGTCCTGATAGCCATCTTCACTTCTCCAAAGCTAATTTGAACCATTATCGGGTATATCATGGCAAACAGGCAGATAGCAATGGAGATAGAGATATGAACCACTTCCAATATTGCCAGAAGTTCAGAAAGCTGAGGAAAAGCTCTGCCAAGGATGGTCCCTGCAAGTATGCAGATTATAACCCATAAAGTGAGATATTTCTCCCAGATTCCAAGTTTTCGTTCCTTGTTTTCCATTTCCCCTCAGCCTCTCTTCTTCTCACAATCGAAGCAATAATTCTTTTTCACATTGCTTTCTTTTAGATGAACGATAATAAAAACCCTTGTCGAAGCTGTGTCCTCTATGCTATGTTCAATACTAAATGTTCAATCAATATTTTTATGCCAATGCCAATCAAGGTAAGCCCTCCGATTATTTCAATTTTATTTTCAAAAAAGTGTCCAAATCTATTACCCACAAAAACGCCAAGAAATGATAGTGAAAATGTCACAGTTCCAATTATTATTGCTGGGGTTACAATAGCCACCTTTAAAAATGACAGGCTCAGCCCAACTGCCAAAGCATCAATGCTTGTTGCAATTGCCAGTATTAATAACACATAGTTACTCAGCGGGTCAATTTCTTTTTCCTTTGATCCTATCTTGGTTAATTCAAAAATCATTTTGCAACCAATCAAAGTCAGAAGCCCAAATGCTATCCAATGGTCAATACCGGAAATTATATCTCTTAAACTAAACCCTGCCAACCAGCCTATTCCTGGCATGACTGCCTGAAATAATCCAAAAAATAGTGCAATCCTTAAAGCATAATTGACTTTGAGGTTTTTAATTGTTAATCCACTTGTGATAGACACAGCAAAAGCATCCATGGCCAATCCAAATGCAATAAGTAAAATGGTAACCACTTCCATTTTGTATCACTTTTGTATAATCTGTTTATTTAGCTTAAAGTTTTGCTTGTCTGCGAAGTGAACGCAAGGTGCGCCAATAATTGCGAACAGTTCAATTAATCCAGGATACGGTATTGACCACTTGACAAAATTCCAAAAAAAATATCAAACGCAGATA
>CAZOEM010000099.1:0-8178 GCA_964578735.1 uncultured Halobacteria archaeon
ACCATTTTTTTACTATTTTTGTAAAAATCTCACTTGGTCAATACCGCACCGTATACCAGTACCAAAAGCCTTAGCCCCAACGGTTACAGAAAGTTCTTGGCGTATTCCAGGTTCCAGATAAATCGTTATATTATCAAGCTTATTCTCCAGTCGCTCCAAATCTTTTGACATACTAATATACGGTATGGCAAAGACGATTATTTCATTTATAAGGCTGAGCGTATCTTCAAGATATTCCTCTTTGTTTAAATTTTCTATTTTATCGTAACCAAAATCACGCGCTCTTTCCGGTAGGTTTTCGACCATGAATCTTAGATTAGGTATAAGTCCATTGATACGTTTGTCTAATTCTATTGGGTTCCTTATCTTGATTATTTCTCGGACTTCTTTGCATGTTGGATTAACGTAATCTTCGATTTTTGTGCCTCTGGCAGCATCGCAGAGAATCGTTGTATCTTTATCGATTTCCTTGAGTATTATAGGCAACCCCATCCTGATCAATTTCGTTGCCATTGGCGCTTTTTCCTCAGTGGTATCAAGGAGGTCCGCAGCACGATCGCAGTATCGTCTGTAAGCGTTAAGGTCTCTTTTCATTATGTCGAAGTCCGTTTCTTGTATATCCTGAACTTCTTTGAGGGCGTTTGCGAGATTTTCTATGGCTTCGAGTAGTTTTTCCTTATTCTCTGAGCCCTCAGTTGCACTTTTTGCCTCGGCAAGATATTTCTGAACTTCGGCTTCTGATTCCTGTTTCTTGAACGTTATTGTGTAGAACGCCCGGTAAAATAGAAGACAAAAATTGGAATGGCCTATGAAAGTCGCTTCCGTTGAGGCTCGCTCAAAAAAAAACAGTGCATTTTCTAATTCTTTCCTGAATTCCTCTTCTCTTTCTGCTTCGGTTGCTCTAAATATAGCTGCTCTACCTAGAGTATGGTTAGCAAATACCCGAACATAGCTGTCCTCGTCCTTTGTGAACCGTAGCAGGTCAGTCCATGCCTGCTTCTTGTCCGGCACGTGCGGAAAGGCGGGACCCAGAGACAATGCAGCGCCACACCGAACATAGCTGCCTTTGTCCTTTATGAGTCGGTGCAGGTCAGCCCATGCCTGCTTCTTGTCTGGCACGTGCGGAAAGGCTTGACCTAGTGACAATGCAGCGCCACGCCGAACATCGCTGTCTTTGTCCTTTGTGAGTCGGTGCAGGTTAGCCCACGCCTTTTTCTTGTCCGGCACGTCCGAAAAGACTTGACCCAGTGACAATGCAGCGCCACGCCGAACATCCCTGTCTTCGTCCTTTGCGACTCGGAGCAGGTCAATCCACGCCTTTTTCTTGTCCGGCACGTGCGGAAAGGCTGGACGCAGTGACAAAACAGCGTTAAACCGAACAAAGCGGTCTTCGTCCTTTGTGACTCGGAGCAGGTCAGTCCACGCCTTTTTCTTGTCCGGCAAGTCCGAAAAGACGTGACCCAGTGACGATGCAGCGTCACGCCGAACATCGCTGTCTTTATCCTTTGTGAGCCGGAGCAGGTCAGTCCACGCCTGCTCCTTGTTCGGCACGTGCGGAAAGGCTGATTCCAGTGACGATGCAGCGCCACGCCGAACATCGCTGTCTTTATCCTTTGTGACTCGGTGCAGGTCAGCCCATGCCTGCTCCTTGTCCGGCATGTGCGAGAAGGCTGGACCCAGTGACGATGCAGCACCAGACCGCACATTGCTGTCTTTGTCCGTTGTGACCCGGAGCAGGTCAGCCCACGCCTTTTTCTTGTCCGGCACGTACGGAAAGGTTGGACCCAGTGACGATGCAGCGCTAAGCTTAACAAAGATGTCCTCGTCCTTTGTGAGCCGGAGCAGGTCAGCCCAAGCCTGTTCTTTGTCCGGTAGTTCTGCAATGTTAATTTCTATTTGTTTTACTGCTCCTATGCGTCCCTCCACTATATTGCTCAAACTTTTCCTGTGAATCTCCGCCTGATTTACCAATCCACGTCACCACCTATGCCAAACACAAAAAGTCCCAGTTGCAGTCTCTATGTTCTTTAAAACGCAGGTCCATTGAAATAGGCATAAAATATGCACTCCTCAGGTGCATCGAAAGGGCCATGCTCTTCGCCAGCAGGAGCAAAGAAGAACATTCCTTTCTTTACCTCATTTCCTTCTGAGTCAACCAATTTTCCCGCAAGAATTACGATGTCATGGTCAGAAGGATGATTATGTCGGGGTTCATGAAACTCTTTATCAAATTTGAAAAGTGCAGAAAATGCCCCTGTTTCTTCGTCTATGCTCAACATCTTTATCCAAGCACCTTCTGGAAGTTCTTTAACAGCTTCCCATTCTATTTTTTCCGGATTTACAACTACCATTTTTCTCATCTCTATCACCTGTTCAATACATACTTGAAAATATATCCCTGCAAGCATTTTAAGTTTTTCTATTTATCTTTAAATACAACAGAGTTGATAATGAGCGAGCCATGAAAATAGCAGTAATATTAGGGACACGACCAGAGATAATAAAGATGTCTCCAGTGATACGGGAATGCAAAAGGTGGAATTTGGATTATTTCTTATTGCATACCGGTCAGCATGGCTCAATATAAATTCTAAAGGCGAATAGGAACAAACTAAAATCATTTATTGACACAGATTAACGCAGATTGACGCAGATTGAAACAGATGATAATGATCAACAAGGTCAACTTGAATAAGTCCGTGTAAGTCAATGTAAATCTGCGTCCTAAATTAAATTTATATGTAGAAGTTATACATCATATACAGAAATAAAGGATTACAAAATGAACCCGAACTTGATAACCGACTTCCTGAGAAAACAAAACATCTTTGCCGTTGTTGGCGTCTCGAGCAACCCTGCGAAATATGGTCATCAGGTATATAGTGATCTGAAAGAAGCAGGTTATGTGGTTTACGCAGTGAACCCGAATATAGACGAAGTCTTAGGTGATAGATGCTACCACTCGCTGAGCGAACTGCCCGAAATGCCAGACGTTGTAGATACCGTAGTCCCGCCCGCGGTAACAGAGGGGATAGTTAAGGAATGCAAGGAATTGGGAATAGCGCGCGTATGGATGCAGCCAGGATCAGAATCCGAGCAGGCGATAAATTTCTGTGTGGAAAACGATATAAAAGTAGTGCATGATCTGTGTGTGATGGTAAAGAGAAGGGAATAATGAGCTTTTTATATTATTCTCCCTAAAACTCGAAATGGCTTCTTAATTATCCTTTTTACACGCTCTATATTCTCTTCTTCCACTGTAATAAGGATAACCGTTGAAGGTCCCGCGGATTTCTCAATATCTATATTCTCTTCTATTCCACGCTCCATCTTAATCCGATGTCCGCCGATATGCTCCATCATCTTTAATCCGCCTTTTATCCCTTCATGACCAACAGGTATGAGTTCATGAACGTAACTCATCGTTGAAAGTTTTAACATGTCTTCTACCATTATGATGTCCCGGGCATTGGCATTTATGGCCTCTATCACTTCATAGCCCACCTTTGGCACACCTACGGCAGCAATTACGTCATTCTTTACTGATTTACCCATTTTCAATCCCTTTTCACTGCCGATTCCAAGTACAGTAATACCTATACCGGTTTGTTTCGTTTTGATATTCTCTTCTGTATGCCCTTCTAATATCTCCAGCGTTTTTATTTTAAGCGCTTCTTCTCTTATCCCGTGAAATATTTGTGATCCGGTAGGGAAAAATTCCACACTCAAGTTTGCAATTAAAGCAATTGGCTGCGCACCCGAAGCTAAAACTTTTATAATGACTGTTCGCGCCATTAACCGCCCAAAGACTTCGCCATCCAGTTTAATTTCATCTTCATGCTTGGGTCCTATACCGCCAGAGGAAGTATTAGCCAGCACAATTGCCTGCCCATTCTTAAGTTTCATAATTATAAGGTCACCGAAGTTCGATGTTGAAATTTCTTCCTGCGATATTTTTAGGCTTCTAAGCTCTACAAATTCGCCTATATTCTCTAAAAGCTGTAAATATATTGTTAACGCTTGTCTTATTACCTCTGACCTTTTGATACCGTTCTTTACTGCGATTTCGTCAATCCGCTGTATCTTCTCTTTTGGCAGCCGTATGTTTATTGGTTCCATCCTATCATCCACAGTTACATTACACGTGTAATGCGAATAGTAAGCTTTAAATATAAATGTCCTTTTCATTCTCCACATGGATAATATGATACAAGATTTCGGTACGAAGATTAATGCACTCATACGAGGGGAGGAGATCACACGCGAAGAGGCGAGGGCGATGTTCCGTCAAGTGCTCCTGAACGAGCAGCCGGATTTGCAACAGGGTGCTTTCTTAGCTGCACTAACTGCCAAAGGGGAGACCCCGGAAGAAATAGCAGGCATTTGGGACGCCATCTATGAACTTGATACAGTGCCAGTCAGACCAGCAGTATCCCAGCCCATAGTCGAAAACTGCGGCACGGGTATGGACGCATTGAAGACCTTTAACATCAGTACCGCTGCAGCAATCGTTGCTGCTGCTGATGGCGTATATATGTGCAAGCATGGAGCAAGAGCCATCACCTCCAGATGCGGTGCTATTGACATCTTGGAGTCCGTAGGGATTGACGTTGAATGTGACACGGAACTAGTAAAAAGGAGCATAGAAAAAGCAGGGATTGGTATCTTTAATGCCATGAGTACCAGAATCCATCCGGCACTGGCAAGGATTCTGTCCCAAATCCGGTTCGGGACAACATTGAATATTGCTGCCTCTCTCGCCAATCCCGCACTTCCACAGTACGGCGTAAGGGGTGTATATTCCAGGAACTTAATCAAACCCGCTACTATGACGATGCGAAATATCGGTTACCGTCGCGCTATTGTATTTCACGGCTTGAATAGTGATGGGACTAAAGGCATAGATGAAATCTCCTCTATGGGCAAGACTTTCGTTAATGAACTACATGAAAATGGTGAGATTACTTCCTTCTCTATTATCCCGGAGGACCTTGGAATCCAATCTGCTAACGAGCATGAGCTTCTATCTTCCACAAACAGGAAAGAGGAAACTTTACGCTTCCTCAGGTTATTAACAGGTACGGATTATAGTGTAAGGCATGAAATCGTTTGTCTCAATACTGCACCCATTCTTTATCTGGTGGGCAAAGCCAGAGATATTGAGGACGGCTTCGAGAAGGCAAAAAGGACCCTTGAATCCGGTCGAGCGATTAATAAACTGTCAGATTGGATAAGGGAACAGAACTTAGACCCGGAACGTGGAGAGAAGAAACTGGAACGTCTGTTAGAAGAGGTGGACGCCAAATGAAAGCAGCAGTTCTAAATGGCATAGAAAACTTGGAGATCACGGAGGTAGATAGACCCGCTTGCAATTCCGGTGACGTCTTACTAAAATTAGAAGCATGTGCAATCTGCAAAACAGATACGAAGATGTTCCACTCGGGACATCGTGATCTTAAGCTACCACGCATACTCGGACATGAGCTTGCAGGAACGATAATAGAGGTTGGAAAAGGCAACCACAAATTCGATGTAGGCGATCGAGTACAGGTAGCTCCTGGTCTTCCATGTGGTAGCTGTCCTTTCTGTATAAGTGGCGTTCACAATATGTGTGATAATATGTCAATAATAGGCTTTCATCATGACGGCGGATTTGCAGAATACATGCTCGTTCCTGCAAATGGCGTTCAAAATGGCTGCATAAATAACATACCCGATTCTTTATCCTTTGAGGTGGCATCTCTTGCAGAACCTCTTGCCTGTTGCATCAATGCACAAGAACGGAGCAAAATAAAACTTGATGATACGGTCGTTATCCTTGGTGCGGGACCTTTAGGTCATTTACATCGTCAATTAGCACATATTTACGGCGCTTCTGAGGTAATGTTAATAGAAAACAGTCCGGAAAGAATCGCATTTGCTAAAAAGGTCGCTCCGGACTATCTCATTGACTCGGCAGAGGTAGACCCAGTGGAAGCGGTAAAAGAAATAAAGGGTGGTGCAGACGTGGTTATTCCTGCCTGTTCCGATCCGGAAGTTCTTGCTCAGGGTATTGAAATGCTAAATAAACGCGGACGAATTGTATTCTTCTCCGGTCTGCCACACGGATATGAAAATATCCCCCTAGATCACAATCAGATACATTATAAAGAGCTCCAAATTTCTGGCGCTTATGGATGTACTTCTGAACAGAATCGAAAAGCATTGAAGATCTTAGCAGCGCGGAAAATTGCGGTTGATGAGTTAATTACAGATCACATCTCTTTAGACGAACTAATCAAAGGTTTTGAATTGGTAGAATCCCATAAAGCAATGGAAGTCGTTGTAACATCATTTTAACTTTTGTATTGCTGTTATACAAATATGATTATCCTTTCCTCGCTTTCAGCCAAAATCCTGTCCCTACAAAGAACAAAATCATTATCACTGCGATCAATCCCATCAGCGGAGCTCCGGATATTGGTAATGCTGCCGCATGTTTTCTTCTTTCATTACCCTTCCTACTTCGCTCGTCTCTCCACTCACCTTTATTATTCATATATTCTAAGGAATCTTAGTGCTTCCTCACGCTCATGAAAAGAACCCTCTATTTTGTCGCCATTAAAATGTTTATATTGTGTGAGTTAACTGCTTTCGAGCACCTTCGGTAAATTCACCACCCAAAATAGCACCCAAAAAATTACATGTGTTGCGGTATGTGTTCCCCAAAGGAACTAAAGCGGCTTCTATCTCCCCGGCTTTGTTCCTTGAATGTTTTGTGTATCGCCTCCAAGCGAGTTCGATAAATGTGACGGGTTCACCCATCGTATCCCTCGTGCCATTCATCTCAAAAACGTAATCCAAATCATGCACATTACCTCCACTATCAGTCCAGGCTACTTTCCTCTTTTTACCTCTGACTTTTGGTCGGGGTCCCTTTTTGTCACAATAAAACCCAAGTTCTTTAGAGAAATTTGTCAATCGGTTACAAAAGAACCCCTCAAAGAAGTTCCCTATGAGTTGACCAAGTTTGTGCCCCGGAGATGTAACCTTCGCCACGATTAGCCCTCCACCCATAGTCGTCCCTCATGAAGGGGGACTTTATGCTTTCTATTTTTCCACTTAACGTTTCTATCTCGCGTCTTTTCAAAATAGTATGATTCAAATCCCGCAGAGATTGCTAATTCGCCCAACCATTTATCCATCGGGACATAAATGCCATAGGGTGCAGAATCCCCTACAACAAAACATACCCTGTCATCCTTTTTACACACTTTCCTTAATGAAATCCAAACCTTCGCAAGGTCTGAAAAATAAGCTGCAACCATAAGATGATAAGTTTTTATCTGTGAGTCTCCTATCCAAATTGTTTTTTTCAGCAGAGACATGCTGGGAACAAGACCGCACAAGAAGATGTCTCACTTCTCTTTGAAGGTCACCCCAGCCTTTTATCTCCCCGAAGAACGACATCTCCAGTCGAGTTGCATCTGCGTAGTCATAGTTATTTGTGTAGGGTGGCGAAGTAATAATTAAGTCAATGGAGTCATCTTCAATTTTAGAACATGCTCTTGCGTCATCTTCAAAAATCTTTGCTTTTCTTTCTTTTACAACCGATTGGGAAAAAAGCATGTCCCGAGACATCATTCTTATTCGATCATAAAAGGCTTTATATGGCCGAACAGTTCCCTTTTTTGTCTTGTTTGGTAATACGTACTGCCAGGGCGCGGTACCTGCTGAGGACGTTACCCGGAGTATTCCTACTAATGCTAACCAGGTTAATTCAGAAACAGCACTATCATCATTTTTATAAAGCCATGCTCTCCTTAACTGGTCAAGTTCGTTGAGAATGTCCTCCGAATAACACTTATGTATCAAGTTTGGATATGATTCTGGAGCATCTGACAAGCTCTGTGCATATTGAAGAACATCCATTGCGAATTTTCTAAATGCATTCACATTTTCACTCCAGAGAAGTTTTGCCTTTTTGTGTCCAACTCGTTCATAACTATAATACCACATAACTTTTGTATTTTAAAGTTTTTTTCCCTATTGTTCATGTGGGAAAAGAAATTCAATGTGATGGTTACGGGTTGAGTTTGGAATGAAGGTGGGACACTCAGACACATCACTATGTTATCAAATACGCTCGATTGGATATAACACTTTTTGTTACAAAATTTGATTTTAATATCATGTAAC
>CAZOEM010000100.1:0-8174 GCA_964578735.1 uncultured Halobacteria archaeon
GTTTAACTAACTCCTCAACCTCAGGTACAAGTTTCTCATAATCGGCCGGGGTAAGTGTTCCAATTGCCTTGTAGCCGATCACATTACCAGAGCTTTCACTCATTTTTTCAAACATGTTTTCATCTCCTATAAATACAATATACGTCAATTATAAAAAGGAGAACTAAATGATATCTTCCATCCTCGAGCTTTTACTGGTGCTGGTCGAGAAGATATGCGTGATCGTGATAATCGCCTATCTCATCACCCGAACCAAACATTTCAGAGAGATACTGGACAAAAGATTCACGCTAAAAAATCGTGCTATTCTTATCTTAATCTTCGGTGCTTTCTCCATATTCGGCACCTACACCGGGATAGAGATATTCGGCGCGATTGCAAACGTCCGGGACCTTGCGCCGATGATTGCCGGACTAATTGGTGGACCCGTGATCGGCTTGGGTGCGGGACTAATTGGTGGCATACATCGTTATTTCTTAGATGGGCTTACATGCGTCCCTTGCTCACTCGCCACCATGCTTGCGGGACTTTTTGGTGGAATCATATATCTATTAAGAAAGGGAAAGTTCATCGGCGTTCCAGGAGCAGTACTCTTTGCAGCTCTCATGGAAACTTTCCACATGGCTCTTGTGCTTCTCCTTTCACAACCCTATTCAGAAGCGGTTAAGGTTCTTGAAGACTTCAGTATGCCAATGATTTTATCTAACTCTTTGGGGATGCTGATTTTCGCATTTATCATTTCCAATCGGATAAGAGAGCGTGAAACGGTGGAAGAGCGCGACAAGTACTTCGATGAACTGGAGCGGAAGCGGTATGAATTAAAAATTGCACATGACATACAACAGAGCTTTTTGCCTGATGCTATACCGCTCTTAAAGGGTTTCGAGCTTGCAGCGCTGAATCTTCCAGCAAAAGAGGTTGGCGGGGATTTCTATGATTTCATTCCGATCTCTGAGGATAAGATTGGGGTCACGATTGCTGACGTTTCAGGTAAGGGCGTTCCTGCCGCACTCTTCATGGCTCTCTCTCGAACGATAGTCAGAGCAAACGCAACGCGAAGTCCCGATGTGGTAAGTGTAATACAAGATGCCAACAAGTTAATAACAGCAGATGCAAAGTCAGGTATGTTTGTGACATTGTTCTATGCGATATTAGACTTGAGAGAGAAGACGTTGACATACGTTAACGCCGGACATAACCCACCCGTGATGTTCAAAGGGAAGACCAGCGAGCTCATAATGCTTATAGCGAAGGGAATCGCATTGGGTGCGATGGAGGATATAGAACTGGAAGAGCGAAAAATCGTATTGAAAAGTGGAGATATGGTAGTTTTCTATACCGATGGTGTGACAGAGGCGGAGGATGAGAAAGAGAGACAGTTTGGGAAGGAAAGACTTTTTAAGACCATTAAAGAGAACCATAACTTACCTGCAAATGATATGATTGAGAAGATAAAGGAGGTAGTGTTATCTTTCTGTGGAAAACAACCGCAGTTCGATGACATTACGCTAATGGTGTTGAAAGCGGAGTGAATGTAAAAATGAAAGACCGGTTTGAACTCGAAATAGAAGGTAAATTGGAAAGTTTAGCCATAATAGGTGTTTTTATCGGCGATACGATGAGAGAATTGGGTTTAGCTGCTCGGAAGATATTTGAACTTCAACTGGCTGTTGACGAGGCGTGCACCAATATAATTGAATATGGATATGCAAATGCAAATGAAGTGGGGATGATTGATATTGCCTGTCAGAGAAAAGGAGAAGAAATCGTTGTGGTCATCAAAGACAGGGGGAAACCGTTCGATCCTACTTCTGTCCCACCACCTGACCTGAATGCGAGTTTGGAAGAGCGAAAGGCAGGTGGGCTCGGAATATATTTCATGAAGACGCTGATGGATGAGGTCAGATATGAGTTCAAAGAGGGAAAGAACGTGTTGACGATGGTTGTGAGCTCGTCACCGAGGTAATGATGGAGATTTATTATCAGCACCCAACAAGTTGACAGTCCCGTATTTGTAGAGCATATCTAAAAAGCCACGAAACTTCTCTATCTTTACCATAAATAGGCTTTAGGTGTTTGACTTATGATTTGTTCCCCCCAAAAATAAAAAAGGAGGTTATTAATTATCTCCTCCTTCTCAACACTTAAATATGCCACAGCGACCAGTCCCGTAATTGCGAACATCGCTTCGAAGGCAAACGGTTTTGGTGTTAGCGTTCATGAAAGATATACGGTCGAATGGCATGCCGCTAAGCCCACCCACCGCGATAATAGCAGGTGGCGAGACAACCGTCAAAGTCACAGGAAGTGGACGCGGTGGAAGAAGTCAGGAGTTCGTGCTCAGTTCTGCTATGACCATGCCGCAGGCGCAATCGCAGATAGCTTCACGATAAAACGTGAATGACATCGTGGTTATGCGGGTCACGTGAAAAAAAATAAAATAGAGCTTTTTACATTGGTAGCTCTACTTTTTCTATTATTTTTGCTATTTCCTTTGATAAGTCCACTGACATTGCTTCCATAAATCTACCTGGACTGTAAACCCACCATGCGACATCAGCATCCAGGACTTCGCCACTTCCATCGAGCAACTGCACGTAGAATACGCTACCGGAAGGCGTTGAACCCCTGTTTGGAATAGAAAAGCTGATATTAATCGTATCATTGTAGCCCGCTGGCATAGGCACAGACGTTACAAGAAGCCAAATGTCAGACTGCGGAACTCCCCAGTACCATTGGAACGTTACAGTGTTTTCTGTTGGATTGTTTATGTCTGTGGAGATTGTCATTATATCACCGGTCTTATAACTAAATTTGTCTGTGGTGATTGAAACAGTTGGTTTTTGTACCGGTACTAATGGTAAATAATCGCCACTATTTGCTATACTACCAGAAGAATTGTACGGAATCTGCGTATCTCCAAGTCCATCTCCATTCGTATCTCTTCCTGCATAATCGCTCCAGTAGTTACCACCAAGATAGGGCCCGGCGATGATATTTGTCCCCAAAGTTTTTGTTATGTTCCAGATGTTGTTTCTATCATCCCGTGCATTGTTCGTGTTGTTGAAGTAGTTGTTGTAGATGAGATTGTTGTTCGAATAATCCAAGCAGATGCCGTATTCGTTATTCGCGGTTGCAGTGTTGCCCGTAATGGAATTGTTGCTGGAACCTTCAAGGCTGATGCCGTCCTTCAAGTTGTTGCTGGCGATATTGTCTGTAATGGTGTTGTTACTGGAATAGAGGAGGGAGATGCAAACCACGCAGCCCTCGATGTGGTTGTTCTTTATTGTTGAACTACTGGTGTTGTAGAAACAAATGCCATGGCCATTGTTTGTCAGATTCAGGTCTTTTACGGTGGCGTTATCGCAGTGGATGCAGTAAACTGTGCCCGCATTTGTGGCTGAATCTATGACGTTGTCAGAAGCACCTACAAGGTAGTAAATTGGCTTGCCATCCACGAGGTTGCTGGTGTCAATGTCATTGTCAAACTCTGAATAGCTCAAACCTTCGGCTTCAAAGTTGTAGCAGTTGCGAGACATTAGATTATTCCTTAGAGTATTGTTGCCTGATTCAGCGAGACCGATGCCGGTCCCTGTGACGCCTGTGTTGTAGCTGGCGTTATTGCCTGTAATGATATTACTGCTGGAATAATCGAAAAGACCAATGCCCTGTTGGTTGTTGTAGCTGGCATAGTTGTTTGTAATGGTGTTGCTACTGGAACTCGAGAGCACGATGCCAGCAAAGTTGTCCGATGCATCATTACCGGAAATATTGCAGTGATCAACATTATTAAGATATATTCCAACACATCCCAGGTAAGTTGCACCTTTCACCGTGAATCCGCTGATGTTCACGTAGCCCGTGCTCACATCGAAGACGTGATTCATTGGATCTGCTGCGTTCACGATTGTCAAAGCAGAACCATTTTCTGACCGAATCGTCAATCGCTTATTTACATCCACATTGTCGTTGTAAGTTCCATCTTTCACGCAAATTGTATTTCCAGCAGTTGCATTATCAATCGCATGTTGTATAGGCGTACTGCAGGCATTAAAGTCGCCGCAGGCACGCCACCAGCCAGTTTCATTTACGCAAATGTCACCGCAGGTGCATGGTGGGTCATCTGCACCTGCAACCGCTGCTGTAAACATCGCAAACACAGAAATAACTAAAATCGCTGTCACAAAACTTTTCTTTAAAAAAGAAACCTTTACTAAAGAAAAAAGTTTTGCATTCGCTTCTTTTTTATCCTTTTCATTCGCTTTCATTTTTTTATTTTTCACCTCCTAAAATTTAGGAAGCGGAAAGGGGTATATATAAGCTTTTCGGTTGTTATGATTAAGACCATCCAAAAATTAAGAGTATGGCTAACACCAACTATTACACCAACGCCAACACCTTCACCAAGTCAATCGCCAACGCCAACTGCTGCACAAACGCCTACGCCAATAAATAGTAACTCCAACACCAACACCCTCACCGCCAGGCTTTGAAGCTGTTTTCGCTATTGCCTGTCTATTAACGGTCGCATATTTAGTGCGGAGACGAAAAAGAGCGTGCAGCAAAAAGGGAAAAAATAAGACCCTATTTTTTATTACGAATGCAATAGATTTGACATCTTTCAAAGACCCATCATCCAGCTCGATATTAATCTTAAGTAGCTTTGATTTGAAATCATAGAGGCACGATAAATATAATTATACCGATAAATGAACCATAACAATCGCACGGGAAATGGCATAGCCTGAAAATATCATGCCCATCCAAACACCAGTGACTCTAAGATCTTCTGCTATGATTGGCAATATAGGAGAAATTATACTTAACCCTAATATCGCAGCAACTATGGAAAAGTACAGGGTAAACAATGTCCGCTTTTCCATATCATTACATCAAACTTTGCAGTATAAAAATGGTTTCGGTAAAATCAAATGACTTACGCTTGAAAGAAACTGCGTTAATCTCCCCCTCTTCTTTTAGATACAATTGATAATACAAAGATAGAGCCGGTTAGCCGTAAAGTATAGGATAAATACGCCTGAGAGGGCCTAAAGTGAAGATCTTTACACCAGCCCAACTCAGCAGGAAGATGGAGGGTAGGACGATTGGAAATCGGATCCAAAATGCAGTAGGCACACTTAGATATTCAAAGAGGTAGAGCATCAGAATAATAGATACGTAGTGGTTGAGATAAATCCCGTATGAGTAGCCACCAAGTGAAACCATGCGATTTATGGTTCTCGTAAACCTGCCGTTTTCTTCTGCCCACCTGACAAAAGCTTCAGAAGCGAAAAAGATGAATGTAGCGGCAAACATCTGGAAAACAAAGCCTGAGACCAGGAAATACTGCCTGCTATCATAACCATCCGCAAGAGCCATGAGCAGCTCCTGGTAGTAATAAACGATGAAAACGGTGATAGAAACGGCTAAAATGAGCCATAATCTCTTTCGTAGCCATTCAGCCAGCGTGGGTCTTGCTCCTATAATGATGCCCCATGCAAAGAAACCTATCCAGGCAGCGAAGACCTTACCGTAAGTCCACTCGAAATAATAATTGTCAGCTCCGTATTTCAGGTATACCAATTCAGAAATTACATTAAACAGCAGTGTCAGAACGACTGCAACAACGGAAAAAATTGTCTGCGCGCGAGAACTGCCTTTTTGGGGGAAGAACAGCGCGTAAATCACGAACAGTTGTAGAAGGACGAAAAGGTAGTAGAGCTGATTCCAACCAGTGGTGAACGTCCATAGAACGTTCCAAGAGAGCACTGCACCCACATCTGATCCCGTCGACAACAGGATGTAAATGGCGTTCCATGCGAAGAATGGTATGGCGATTCTGTGCACTTTGGAGCGCAAGAATCGAGAGGCCGCAAAAGGTTCTTTTCTGTCCTGGTATTTCCAGCCAATGAGATAACCGCTGACGAGTAAGAAAAGAGGCACAGCAAAGCAGATGAACGTGGATATAGCGACTGTATCGGGATTGGCTTCGTCTGCGAGGCGCTTTAGGGGGTGTATCATTACAACAAAGAAGATAGCAACCGCTCGTGCGACCTCGATAAAGGTAAGTTCTCCTTTTTTACTCATCGCCAATCGCTCCCACTAACATACGAGTTGATCGTTTGTTCAAATGATATTTCATTATTTTAGCGTTTCGTTTTTTCGACGCTGGTGTTTTTTAAAGTCTAAATCCGGATATTGTATAGCCTATTCTAACGTGGTTAAGATGAACAGTAGTATAACTATTATTTCACTTTAATACCACCAACGTCAGGATAAGCATTACAAAAGAAAAAGTATTTATATCTCCAAGAAGGTTTAGTAGAATTAAAAATATATGAACTCGATAATATTGGCGCTGGTAGGATTAATACTGTACCTACTTGCATACAAATTCTATGCGACCTTCATATCCAAAAGGATACTACGATTAGATCCGGATAGAGAAACCGCTTCACACGAATTGAGGGATGGCACTGACTATGTACCAACGAACAAATACGTATTGTTTGGACATCATTACGCTTCTATCGCTGGCGTTGCTCCAATTATTGGTCCGGCAGTAGCAGTAATATGGGGCTGGCTGCCAGCACTTCTATGGATTGTATTCGGTACTATTTTTATAGGTGCTGTGCATGACTTCACTGTTTTAACCCTATCAACGCGAAATCAAGGCAAGTCCATAGGTACTTTATCAGAGAAATTTATGGGCTCAAGTGCGAGAACAGCATTTTTACTTGTAATAGTGTTTTTGCTGATATTATTGATTTCCGTGTTTGCCCTGGTGATAGCAAAACTATTCATACAAATTCCTGAGTCTGCAACTGCTGCATGGACATTGATGGGAATGGCGATAATTGTTGGAGTATTAATTTACAAGGTAAAACTCAGCCTAAAATATGCCACCATTATAGGAGTATTGCTGGTTATATTCACGATATGGTTTGGTAGCACGTATCCCTGGGCACCGTTTGGTAGTGGCGAAGGTGCAGTAACCACTACGCACGTGAATTCATGGCTGGTTTTGCTGTTTGCATATGCTTTCATATCCTCGGTATTACCAGTTTGGTTCTTGCTACAGCCGCGGGATTACCTGAACACATTCAAACTCTTTGCCTTCTTAATCGTTGGATACATTGGTATTTTTACTTTGGGACGTACAATCATAGCACCAACATTACATCTAACTGCAACGGGCGCACCTCCAATATGGCCTTTCTTAATGGTTACCATCTCCTGTGGTGCGATATCAGGATTCCATAGTTTGGTTGGTTCCGGAACTACCTCCAAGCAATTAAACAACGAGAAAGATGCTAAGTTAGAAGGATACGGAGGAATGCTTGCCGAGGGAACACTTTCCTTGTTTGCCATAATAGCAGCAACCGCAGGCGTTAGTCTTGCGCTATACAGCAAGAATTATGCTACCTGGAGCAGTGCAGGTACAGCCAAACTTGCCACCTTCATCACTGGCGCTACTACATTCTCTCATGGCGTGTTAGGACCCTTAGGAGTTTCTTCTGCGTTTTGTGAAACCTGGGTAGCATTAGTTGTGATAGCATTTGCAATGACTTCTTTAGATACTGCAACGCGACTTACACGGTTTGCGTTAACCGAATTTGCAGGTAACTATGGCGTGAAGTTAAATAAGTATGTAGCCACTGCTATACCAGTTCTGATTGCAGCAGCATTAACCCTTACTACCTATGGTGGAGAGGCTACGGTTATGGCACTGTGGCCAGCATTTGGAGTTACAAACCAGTTGCTTGCCGCACTTGCATTGTTAACAGTTACAATATGGCTAATGAAAATCAAGAGACCGAGTTTGTATACAGGGATACCAATGATATTCATGCTCATCACTACTGTGGTAGCGGCAATCTATAGCATTGGATGGGTATATCTTCCAACCGGGAATTATAAACTAATGATTGTTACCTCGATAATATTTATGCTGGCTCTATATGTGTGCTACAAAGGATTTAAAGCAATTAGGGCGGTTAAAAATTAAAAAAGGAAAACTTGCATGAGCTTATTTAGAACAATTTCGGATTTTTTTCTCTTTTTATTAACCTCAAACAAAAGCTATAAGGCGGCGATATGAAGGGGAGGAAAAGGAAACAAAGGGGTGCCGAGATAAATGCATAATATCCAGTTGGTGAAAATCCAACCTGAGG
>CAZOEM010000101.1:0-273 GCA_964578735.1 uncultured Halobacteria archaeon
TGGTTTTTGTTAAGTTTAGGTTGGTCATAAAAGTGAAATGCCCGAAAGTCATGTATTAAAAAATAAGTTAGGGAGATTTTTGAAAGATGATTATGACAAACTTTTAAGTATTCTTACGGAGAATGGGTTGATTTTTAGAGAAAGGGGATATCTATGGCTCCCCCCTTCTTCTCTTGCTAATCTTTACATACAGACTTCATCAAATATCTCGTTTGGCTCACAGATTATTGACCATTTTGGAAGATTTGGAAATAAATGGCGAGAGAATCTTAT
>CAZOEM010000101.1:283-8030 GCA_964578735.1 uncultured Halobacteria archaeon
ATTCGTCAATATCTACTTTCTGAACCTGATAATCTGGGAGATTTTGCGATAGCTTTTGGTGATGCTAAATATTACGATGGCAATTTGGCTCAAGCTATAATGGATTCACCTGAATTGAATTCTATATGGATTAAATCGATACAAGATATTAAAATAAGGGAGAATCTCGAAAGAAGAAAAAGTATTGGTTGGTCTTCTTTAATAATTAGACAAATTGGTCGTTTCAATCTCGAGCGGGCAAAACAAATTGCAGAGCAATTACCTTATGAATGGGTGTATGGAGAACTCATAAGAGAGGTTGAAGAAATTGAAAATGAGTTGCATGGTCTTACAATTTTGAGGTTCATAGGAACTTATCCAAGATTGGAAGAAATTATTGGGGATGAAAAGTTCATCGAAGTTACAACAACAAAAATCAGAAATATTGGGGATTTCAATCTTCAAATCGCTATTTTTATTCTTGCTCTTAAGCTTTCTCATTGTGAGCGGGATATTCTAAATAGATACGTAAGTGCTGTGAATATGCCGGATATGACCCAACTTAAAGATGTATTTAACCAAATGGAAACATTAACTGATGAAGCAATGGTTGTAGCTACTGCCTGCATATTGAATAACGAACTCGGAGAAGGGCTGTATTATGAAGTCAAAAAACATTTTGAAGATGATGTTAAGCAAAACTGTGAAGATAAGTTGATTTTCAATGATGTAGGGAAGGCAATATTTTATATCGCTACTTTTGATCAGGATTTTGCTGAAAAACTTATAAATCAAGTCAATCCAAAAAGTATACAAAATGATATGCGACGTTATATCAGCGAAATTTATATACCTGGGATTTCTACATTAACATTATATTCCAAAGCAGATAAATGATAAATAAAAAACTCGAATACAATTGAAGAAAGAACCAGATGACTTAAATACTGTTAATGGATGATAAAAAATGCTCGAAGAATATCTCGGCAAAGTTGTGGATAGGAAAGATTTAAACGCAGAAGAAGCAGAAGCTGCTATGCGAACGATAATGAGCGGCGACGCGGAGAAGCTGCAAACTGCTGCGTTCTTAGCTTCTTTACGGACGAAGGGCGAAACGGAAGAGGAAATAGCGGCTTTTGCACGCGTCATGCGCGACATGGCACTAAAGATACGACCGAAAGTGGAGAAGAGCGTGGACGTTTGCGGGACCGGTGGCGATGTGATAAAAACGTTCAACATCTCTACTACTGCTGCGTTCATCACTGCTTGCGTAGTGCCCGTAGCGAAACACGGTAACCGGTCAGTAACGTCAAAATGTGGTAGTGCGGACGTAATAGAGGAATTAGGTGTGAATTTAGCTTTACCGCCTCGCAAGATAGAGGAATGCATCGAGAAGATTGGGATTGGGTTCATGTTCGCGCCCCTGTACCATCAAGCGATGAAGAACGTGATGGAAGTGCGGCAGAAGCTGGGTATGAGGACGGTGTTCAATATTCTGGGCCCGTTAACGAACCCTGCAAATGCCACGCATCAACTCATTGGCGTTTACGATGCTGCGGTAACCGAGAAGATAGCGAAAGTGCTTCGTATATTGGGACTGAAGAAGGCGTTAGTGGTGCATGGCGACCCGGGCGTGGATGAGGTTTCTATCTCCGGGCGGACGAAGGTGTCGCACCTAGAAAATGGTAATATAAAGTCGTATTACATAGCACCCGGTGATTTTGGGCTGAAACTGGCATCGCCTGATGCAATTGCAGGTGGTGATAGGAAAGCGAGTGCGAGGATACTGCAGGATATATTGAGTTGCAAGGAAGGGGGAGCGAAACGAGACGTTGTCTTATTGAATGCCGCTGTGGCTATCTTCGCCGCTGACGAGGCAACTAGCATAGAAGAAGGGTTTGAAATTGCGAAGGGGGTATTGGAAGAAGGGAAGGCGGCGGAAAAGCTGGAGGCGTTTATTCGGTTTGCGCAGTGAGAAAAAGATACGGCTTATCGAAAGGGTGGAAGATCAAATAACGGGTGCTCCCCCTTTAAATTGGGTTAATTAATTGGCAGGATGAAGAACAATCAATTCTTTTGGTGGCCATTCATAATTACGTCTTCGTGGTTGACTATACCAAAAATGTTGCAATCCTGATTGGGGCATGCTTAATCATGATCCTCCCGTCTTCGCCCACGTTTTTTTTATATCCTTCGATCATCTTTTTATTAGCACATTGGCGGTAAAAGATAAAAAGGAATGAAAATAAATACCCTAGCTATAACGGGGGAGCACCAAATCTTCGCGGTCGATGCGTGCACCCGCGAAACGGTTTTGCTTCTTTCCATTCTTCTTGAAGATAAAAGCGTTAGTTTTTAAACAAATACCAATATATATTTAGCATATCCTACACACGCGGGATAGTTTTTTTTTTTAGGTGGTTCGCATAAAAATGGTTATGAGCATAATAGAAAAGGCGAAGAGAGCGAAAGGAGCTGCATTAATATTGGCTAATGCTACAACTGCAGATAAGGATAAAGCACTGCTAAGAATCGCAGATTCCATTAATAACGATAGGGCCCGAATACTAGCAGCAAATGAAAAAGATATTGCAGATGCCTTACGATTAACAGAAGCAGGTAAGATGTCCCAGTCATTGCTTGACCGGTTAAAATTGAACGATTCGAAAATAGATGAGCTAATAATGAGTGTGCAAGATGTTGCGAAATTAGATGACCCGGTAGGTAAAACAATCTCGGCAATCGAGTTAGATACGGATTTGGAGCTCTATCAGGTATCGTGCCCTATTGGCGTCATCGGCGCGATATTTGAATCGAGACCCGATGTGCTGGTTCAGATCTCCTCGCTCTGCCTGAAAACTGGAAATGCGGTAATGCTAAAAGGCGGCTCGGAAGCAAGGCATTCAAATGAAGCGCTATTTGAGATTGTGGCAAAAGCGTCTTCTGAAGGCGATCAAATACCCGAAGGCTGGATACAATTACTTGAATCGCGTGAGGATGTAAATGCGATGTTAAAATTGAATGACTATATCGACCTCTTAGTGCCTCGTGGTAGCGACCAATTCGTAAGATATATACAAGATAACTCCAGCATCATGGTCCTTGGTCATTCTGAGGGTGTGTGCCACGTTTATGTTGATCGAGATGCCGATCGGGATATGGCATTGGAGGTATGTTATGATTCTAAAGTGCAATATCCTGCAGTTTGTAATGCCGCCGAGACCTTGCTTGTGGATACTGCAATTGCCACCGAATTTATACCTCCGATGGTTGAGCGTTATCAGAATGCGGGCGTTGAGGTCCGGGGATGTCAACGGACAATGCAAGTCATTGAAGCCAAAAGCGAGGTGAAAGCGGCGTCAGAAGAAGATTGGCGTACTGAATATAACGATTTGATCATCTCAATCAAAGTGGTTGACGGCGTGGACGAAGCCATTGCACATATTAATCAATACGGATCGGGACATACAGATGCAATTGTCACTGACAATAAAGAAACAGCACGTAAGTTCTTGCAGTTTGTTGATTCTTCTTCGGTAATGCACAATGCCTCAACTCGGTTCAGTGATGGGTTCCGGTACGGTAAGGGCGCCGAAGTGGGTATAAGTACGTATAAGGTGCATGCAAGAGGTCCTGTGGGTTTGGAGGGGTTGGTCATCTATAAATATCTACTTGTCGGCAAGGGGCATACCGTAGCTCCGTATGTGGGTACGGATGCGAAGTAATACCCGCATTTGATGTTGTGTGCTGCTGTGGTGGGTATTGGGGCGTGGGGATTGGGGTTGGGGGAGAGGGGAGAGGGGAGAGGGGAGATGGGAGAGAGGAAAGGGGATGCAAGTTCATGTATCCGACATCGGAAATAGTTTTTTGTATTTGTATAGCGGTGATGAAGGTATGAGGTGTGAGTTGTCAGTATCCTACGTCTAACCCCTAAAACCAGACACCTGGACAAATACGTTTTTTTATGGTACAATGAAAAGAATAGCGATAAAAGTCATCCCCAATTCGAAAAAGGAAGAGATAATAGAGGCGGAACCATTGATAATTAGGGTGAAAGAGCCGCCAACAAAAGGCAAGGCAAATAAAGCGGTAGTTATGTTATTGTCCAACTACTTCAACGCAGACGTAAGAATCGTTTCGGGCGCAAAAAGCAGACGTAAAATTGTGGAGGTAGGAGAGACAGGGATATAAGGGACGGTAAGTTATGCTGGCTGATCCTGGGTCTCATTTCTATTGCTCTCTTAGTCTATGTGTTATTCCATTTCTGTGTACGGCATATGTGGTATTGAGTAAATTTTTTGTACATATCGATTTTGGGTACATGGATTATGTGAATGAAAGAGTCAAAAGAATTAAGGAGATTGTAAGTAACATAAACACGGTGGATATTTCTATTTTGATCACTCAGGGCGATAAAAGGGGTGTATTCATAACACAAGTATCCTCTTTTTCTGGCACAATCGCCCGGTATTTTGATATTCCGCTCAAATGCAGGTCTGTTTGTTTCATTGCCCGATAAAATGTGGATGACAGCAGGTTTTGCACTTTAGCCCAACGAATTTTTGGTGATCCTAGCAGGGTTCTAATCAGCATCTATCTGCTCTTCGTCTAACATGAACCCCCCTGCGTTCGTCAGGAAGTGTTGCTGACAATACTGATGGAGAACATCCGGTAAACGATTCTCGACTGATTTGATAAATGCGGGCTGCATGTCGCTTATCACAGCACCAGGCTTCCCATACATCTCAATTACCCTCTCAAAAAGGGGTTGAACGCTGTCGTTATCCTCGCTCGCTAAATTTCCTTTATCTCGTTGACACGCTCTTCGTGCCATCCCTTTATAAGGGGGCGCGGAGATACTAAAGAAAATCTTAGATGAGATAGAGGAGTTGGAATTATGCAAAAGCGTGTCTATGATAATTATCAAAATGGGTAAACTATTTACTGTGTGTTCCCTTCGGCAACTTCTTTTAATAACAAAAAGGACAATTTAAAAATGGATGATGTAAAATTGTTAAACATAAAAATTGGAGATGTTGCCACAACCGCATTTGTTACATTGTATTGTCTCGCTATTGAAAGTCAATCAATGGATTCAATTTAAATTAAAATATGAATGAAAGAGGTGGCATGAAATGCTAAAGCTCATTAATGAAAACTATTTTCGGGCTCCCACCTAAACTCCGCGACCTCTTATTTAATAAACTCGTTGACATCAATGAACAGGGTACCGCCCTTATGATAGTGGAACAAAATGCAAAGCTGGCATTAGCTGTGAGTCACTGGGGTTACGTCCTGGAGATGGGGAAAACGAAAACTTAAATAATAGAAAACGCTCTAAGTTAACATCATTATATTAAAATAACGAAAAATGAGCACTAAGACCTCAAAAACCGAAGCACCACTAACAATTCTGAACTCCGTGTTCAATCACCATACTTTCCGCTCACGCCAGGAAGAAATAATTAAGAATGTATTAGCCCAAAAGAACACTTTAGCTATTTTACCCACGGGTGTTGGTAAATCCATCTGTTTTCAAATACCCGCATTGATATTTGACGGTTTAACAGTGGTTGTAAGTCCATTAATCGCCTTGATGAAGGACCAGGTAGACAACCTAAAGAAGCGCGGCATCTTTGAAGCTGCGTATATCAATTCCATGCTCGATCAAGCCACGAAGGAACGGATACACAAGCTTTTAAAAGAATCGAAATTGAAGATGCTCTATGTCGCTCCGGAAACATTCGTAGATAATAAACTGATGAGTATATTGAAGACGTGCAATATCAGTTTAATAGCGATAGACGAAGTGCATTGCATTTCCGTCTGGGGACATAACTTCAGACCGGATTATTTACGGTTGCAGCGGGTGATCGCGGATTTGCACAACCCGCCACCACCCGTACTTGGATTGACAGCCACAGCCACAAGAACTGTCGAAGAGGACATACAAAAGCAACTGGGAATCAAATGTGACGTGTTCAAAGACAGCTTTGACCGAAAGAACTTGCTATTTTCCGTTATTCCTGTGATAAATAATAATAGAAAGGAATTGAGTTTGAAACGACTTTTAGGACAACTCAAAGGCTCCACTATTGTTTACGTTAATTTCACAAAAACCGCGGAATGGCTGGCCACATATTTGGCTGATTCGGGATTGAGTGCATCGTATTATCACGGTCAGATAAGGGATAGTGAAGAAAGGAAAAGGGTACAGAACGATTTTATAAACGGGCGAACGCGAATCGTAGTTGCCACCAATGCCTTTGGTATGGGTATTGACAAAGAGGACATAAGGACAATAATACATTATAATTTGCCGAAATCTATTGAGAACTATTATCAAGAGGTAGGCCGTGCAGGGAGAGACCAGAATATCTCTAATTGTATCTTGCTCTACTCAAAAGGCGATGAAATCCAGTTACGGAAGTTGATTCAGCGCAATACGCCTTCTGCGGAGCAAATTAAAGCGGTGCTCGATCTGTTGACACAAGGGGAGGGCGATTTAATCTATGTGAATCTGAAGCGGCTAGCAAACGAGTTGACGCTGGACGAAGTCCCCATTAGATTGATCTTGCATAATCTTGAGCGGTTGGGCGCACTAAAAACGTATTTCAAGATTTTCAAACGTGCAGTGGTGAGTGTGCAGAATGCTGATTTCGGATCGCTAAAATATCGGCATGAGGCGGAGAAGATATATAAAAATGCGTATTTTAATGCGTCCTTAAATAGGTGGATGGACCTGGACCTGTTGAGTAGTGCCGTTCAAATATCCGTTCCGCGGATAAACAATGTGTTGCGTGAGTTGAAGACCGCAGGAATGATAGAACTGGTAGAGCGTGATTTCTGCACGCCTGTCAAAGTCTACCCGGGCATAAAGGATGTGGACATAATGGACCTTCTTCAAATCCTTCTCCGATTAGAGACTAACAGCATGAAAAAGATAGACACGATAGTGGAATATGTAGAGAGCAAAGAGTGCAAGAGGAAGTTCATTTTAAATTATTTCGGTGAAGACTATGACGGAGATTGCAATGCCTGCAGTGTTTGCAATCCGCTTTTAAATCTTATTGGCGATGGTTTCGAGCGTAGCACCGAGCCAGAACCTGAATTGAGCCCAGCTACCGGAGAAGCGGAGTTATTAGATGAAAGAGCAAAAATCGCGTTTCGTATCATCGAATTGGTAAGAACTCTGGACTTTCACGTGGGCCGAACATTCCTGGCCAACATATTAATCGGATCAAAATCAAAGCGGATATTGGAGCAGAATCTGCAAGAATCTCGCTACTATGGTATCTTGAAAGGATATACCGCAGAGGAAGCAAGAACGATTATTGATCAGATGATAGCAAAAGGATATTTGATGACAAAACAGGGTACTTCGAAATACCCAAGACCACTATTATACCTCTCCGAGTTGGCCGCGAAGGCGTTAAAAGAGCAGATGCCAATAGAGTTGCAGTTGCCCGTGAAGAAGGCGGAAATATGCGAAACGGGCAATTTGGGCGTCCTGGAAGCGTTGAAGGAGTGGCGGAAACGAATTGCCGCGGAGAACAGTATCCCCGCATATTGCGTTTTTCATGATAGCACGTTAATCGGTATAGCAAATCGCTTACCGAAGACAACTCAGGAGTTGCAAACTATAAAAGGGATTGGTGAAAGGAAGATTGAGAATTATGGTGATGAGATTTTGAAGATAGTGAACGGTAAGGAATAAATCAGCCGGTACTCATTATGTGACTGTAGGCAATCAGAAAGTTAGTTTTAT
>CAZOEM010000102.1:0-8023 GCA_964578735.1 uncultured Halobacteria archaeon
AGGAAGTAACTAATCAAAAGTTCCTACTCGGGGAATTTCCCCACTATAAAGGTTTTTATTAACTGGCCTGTATCCTCACCAATTTCGATTTTGCAACTCCATGTTTTCTTCGTTATTCGCTTATGGATAGCAGAAAATATCTTCTTCATCTCGCTAATCTATTTCCTCCTCTATACACCTTCCTCTAAAATTTATCTCTTTTTTCTTTTCCAACGATTCAGCTGTTCCTTTTACCTTTTCTTCAATATTCTTTAATAGCTCCTTTTTAGTATTTTTAAAAATTATTATAACCACTGCTATTATTAGAATTATCAAAAAAAATCCTACTCCCAATCCCCCAAGAATAATCTGGTTAATACGCGGTCCCTCTCCTCCAACCTTCTCAGTCTCATCAATCCCATCAGTAATACTCGGTCCCTCTCCTTCAACCTTTTCCACGTCTTTCGTATCATTAGCACTAAAATAATATCCAAACGTTTTACCTGCATCATCCTTTTTCGTAAATTTATATCTACACAATGCAGTCGTTCCATTCCTCGCTGCGGTGGCATTTACCTCTGTTTTATTACCCTCCTTTTTTCCTCCTTCGGGATCAACAATATAAAGAGTTACCGTCACATTATTATCTGCATCCTTATCAATAACATTCACTTCATACTCAAATGAATCCCCCACAGTCCCATTACCAGGACTAACCGTAGGAGGACTCAAAAGCGGTGGGTAATTTAGCTTCGGATATGACTTCTCCAGGATGTCATTATTATGTCCCCCAATAAAATAAATGTAAAATCTTGGAGTTTCATTAGCTCTTGCATCTTCTTTACTAAAAACAGTTACATTCAGCCATTCTATAGTTTTTCTATTTGATTCATCATATTCCGAAGAGTTTACTTTTTGTTTTGATATTATGTAGGTTATCCCTTTGCCCGGACAATAGACCTCAAGAGTTAACCGCCTCTCAGCCCTGTTTGGATCCACAACCACCACACTATAATTGTAATTCTCATTCCATGAGCCTCTTTTGTGCGTTACCGTAGCATTAATTAGCTTTGGAGGTTTGATTTCAACGCCTCCAACACCTCCAGGGACAATAGAATCAGGCGTGGAATATGGCTCCGATAGCACAGGACCTGAAAAACCCTTGAAATCCTTATTCCAGCCGTCATTATAGTGGATATAATACCTTTGCGATTCATTAGCTTTTGCTTTTGCATCCTCTTCACGGAAAACATTTACACCCCGCCATTCTACCGTTGCTCTATTCGTTGTTTCATTATAATCCCAGATCGCCTGACTTGAGATTGTATAGTTTTTCATTTGGCCCGGGCAATAGACCACCAGAGTTAGCCACATATCAGCTCGGTTTGGATGCTCAACCACCACACTATAATTGTAACTTGCATCCCATGAACCTCTCGCGGGCGTTACCATATCATTAATTAGACTAATTCGCTCAGGAGGTTCGATTTCAACGCCTCCACCACCACCTGGGACAATAAGCGGCCTTAATTTATCCGCAAGCTCTTTCTGCAGCACTTCATCTTCAAGAAGCCCCCCTCGAGATATTCCGCCGCCACCACTACGAATTACCACGGGAGCCGGCGCCGGAGTTGGATACAACCCCAATTCCGGACCGTAGAACACCACAGATTCTCGCCTCGCACCAGCATCTATGAAAAAGAACCGGTAACTTGACACTCCCGCACTGTCAAAAGCAGGAACGTTTGTTACGTCCGCCCAGGAAAGCAACTGCCAATTGCCCCTATCACTATAATATGCCTCCCCTACCGTTTTCCACACATAGCTAGAAATATCAAAAACCTCCATCGTTATGTTCCGCGTCTGATTCAACTGCGCGAAAACGCTATATGTAAACGAATCATTATAATGCCCGTAAGCGGGCTTCACCATTGCATTTTTGAATATCTCTACGGTTGGCGGCAGAGAAGGAATAGTAATCGATTTAATACTCGGTCCCTTACCTATAAGCGGTCTCAGAGCACCATCTTCGCTCTCTTTTATGTCCGTTCCATTCCACCGGAACTTGAACCTCGAGTTATGTCCTGCATAGTCCGCAGAGCCTGAGAACGGCGAAACATGCCAGTATATCCGTGTCCAATTGCCAATATCCTTGTATTCTGCCGTACCCCGGAAAATATAATCAGCGATCAACGGGTCCCAGACCCAGAGCTCGATGCTAACCGTATCGTTAATCAGTAGCTCCACGCTATAATCGTAACTGCCGTCCCAATTCCCGTCTGCTGGTTCAACTGCCGTGTCCCTCGCCGCCGGCACCATTGCAAACTCACCCGATGCCAGTCCTATTACCAGCAGAATCTCCAAAGCAACAAGTGCTACTACCCTTATACGCATTTCCCCTTTTTTCACAGACCACAAGATTACACAGATTTACACGAGAAAATAATATTATGGATATTATGGATTAAGCAATCTTTTGGCTCTTTTATCCTATGTTACCCAAAAAATCTTGTGTTAATCTTGTGAAATCTTGTGGTTTTTATATTTCCCCTTTTTACTTCTTTTTGTGAAATCTTGTGGTTTTTATCACTGGTTCGGAAAAGCTCAACGCGGACGTTTTCACCAGTCCCGCATCAGTCCCCCAGGAGAATGCGAACTCATCCCAGGTATATAAGGCAGTGCAATTCCAGCTCAGCGTATTCCAATGCCCCATATTTGTATACCGCTGAGGATTGTTCTCTATTCCCTTTGTCGTCCAATTGCCTCGATACAAATATTGTAACGTTATGTTCAGCTCCTTCGCTGCGATTAGCTCCACACTAAACAAAAAAGGATCGTTATAGATGACTTCTTCCGGATGCCTTGGATTATCGAACACAGCAACAAGTTCAGGACCGTTACTTTCTTCTGTCCTGCCATCGTACCGCAAACTGATATTAAAGCTCTTCCCTATATAATCTTCCGCTTCATTCCTCGCAAGAGCGTCAAAAGGCGTTACGGCCCATGAGACATTACCGCTGCGGCATCGTTTCACGCCCTTACTCTCCGCGACATTTGTCTGTGGGTCTGAGATAAACAATTCGAGGTCTAATGCCCCTGAAGCGTTTACATCTACTACTATATCTACCGGCGTCACATAGCCGTCATAGAGCCGATATTCTATCGCTGCGGGTTCTACTTTGCGAACGTTTACCTCCTGAGTAGAACTCAAATACGGTCCTTCCTCCCATGCGTATTCCGGCCACACACTGTAGCCGTAAGTAAACCGATAGGCAGAGGACATACCTTCACATTCCGGACAGGTTAAAAACGGTGCCACTTCCCAGCTTAAATCCCAGCCGCCATCTGCTGTTTCATTGGTCGTACCGGCACCCATATCTCTACGTTCGCCAGTGTATGGATTCCGAACCTCCAGATGGATGTCGTCCAGGTCTTCACTCGTCACATTTGTCACTGCCACGGTATAGGTAAAGGTATCACTGTAATCGCCTTCTGCAGGCGTTACCTTTGAGTTCGCAAAGTTAGCACCGAATATACGCGGACCGTCGTAGATGACAGTAGAATTCACCTGCTCTCCCTGGTAATATGCTTTGAACTTAAACATTGAATCGCGGTTGCCGCAGAACTTCATATCTGCAAATGGCGTCATCGTCCACGTTATCGGTTCCCATCCGCTTACGTTGCTATAAGTTATTCTAGCCTGCGAGACCCAATCCTTGGTGATAGGATTGTAGACCGTAAGCTCTATCTCTACTTCCTTATTCGCATTCACAAGCACGGTATAAGTAACTTCTTCGCGCCTCGTTATCATCTCTGGGGATACGTCCCCTTCTTCTAATTGAACCGTGATCACACTGCTTTTTAGCTTTGGATTGGAAAAAGCATCCTGCAAGTTACCCGCTTTCTTCACTCGCAATAGTTGCCATACAATACTGCCTTCTCTTTGATACTCGAACCGGTAGCTCAGCTTCGCACCCTCAAAATCAGGCGTAAACGATATACCTGCCCACTCCAGAGTTTCCCAGTTATCGAGATTACTATAGTGCCGCTCCCCTTTAGGCTCGAATACGTGTGTCATGACGTTCCAAATACAAAGCCGCACACTAAAACGCTCTGAATACATTACATCCACGCTATATGTGAATTTGGCGCTATAAAGCCCCTCGGTAGGAGAGACACCAGGATTTGTCGCCGCAGGCGGCACTCTTAGCGGTTCCTCAGATGCCAGCACGTAGCTACTCATACATCCCACCAAACATGCAATGACAAAAAATCCAACCAAAAATGCATTCCTTTTCATTTAGCTCTCGCCTCCTCCTTTATTTTATTTTATTTCCATGCCCAATAAAAGGCCCGTGCAGTGCTTATCATAGTTCCGAATATTTATGCCCGTCCATTTCAGCTCTTCTTTTCATTCGCCTCTATAACTAACGGTACCAACTTCATTCCGCTTGCCGTTACAGAAGAAGAACAATGAGACGTTAAAAGCTTTCGTTCCCGTTACGTCACAACTTAGATTGAACATATCGCCATATTGTATCTCGCCATACTCTACTATATATTCAGGCACTATGGCGAAATTGTATAAAATCGCCTTTATCGCCGGTCCTTCTTTTTCGCTACACCTTTCGGTTACTTCTTTATGCATATCCGGATCGTAATAGGAGTATTTAAAATAATAAGCCCAGTTGCCCGGAGATTGCTCAATGTCTTCCAGTTTCACAGTCCATTTAAGCTCTTTCCTTTCTGGTCCCGTGTACTGCTTCGTTTCCAATTCCGCTTCCTTTCCTGATGGGTATATTGTAACGAGCGTTATGTTTGTAGCCTTGTTAGCCGATACATTTACACTGTAGTTTATTACTGCCCTTATCTGGCTACTTTCGTCTAGCGTGAAATGGTTCAGGACATCACCGTCAGAAAATATATAGTTATTTTCGCTCGCTGGATAGACCTGATAATCACTAATGTTTTTCTCCAGCCGTTTGTAGAGCTGTGGCCCCTTTATCCAACCGCTTTTATTCTCCGCACCGCCCCACTTGAAGATGAATTCATATTCGGTTCCTCCTTCGTACTCAGCTCCTATAACGTTACCTGGATTAACGCGCCAGTTATAGTCTTTTCGACTGCCTTTTTTCCCGTATTCTTTTGTAGCTAAAAGGTAGCTTGTGTTGGTTTTAAGCCAGAGTTCCACCACGCCGCTGACGCCTGCACTCACAGTAACATTGAAGTTATAATAGGTCTCATTCCACCAGCCCTCTTTCGGGCTGCAGGACAAATTATGCCATTCCTGGTTAATAGCCCAGTTGGTGGCGATTATATCGGACTGAGAAAGGAACCCTGTAATTCGCCAATATATGACGCCTGTAGTATTCCATTTTGATATTAACTCTTCCTTCTGCTTCGATGGCAGATTGGCCTCGTCTATGCTACCAGTAAAGAATATCGGTATGCGCTCTCCCTGTCTAACATAGTCATATGTGCTGGAAGTAACATTTAGCCATGCCGCCCTATCCGGACTAACTTGCAATACTACCGGTATAGTACCGACCTTTGTTGATGATACAGTGGCACTGAAATTGAACGTGGTAGTATTTGATCCTTTATTTGGGAAGACAGAGAAGTCAGAGATTTTCTCCTCTATTATTTCCGGTCCATGATAATTCACAGAGTCTACATATCCGGGCTCAAATCTAAACTTATATTCGGCATTCCCGAAATTATCACATGGGAGTTCTATTCCGGTCCATGTGAGCGTTTTAGTGGTTTTTGGCGTCTCATACTCTTTTTCACCCTTTGTAACCCATTGTGCTCCATCCGGGCATTTGGTTAATAATTCAACAGTACCTACATGCGCCGCAGTCACATTAATAGTATAATTAAACAGTGTTTTATCAGTGCCTATTTCCGGCTCTACTGTTTCATTTACCAATTCCGCAATCCAAATATAAGGCCCCTCTTCTGTCCACCTAATAATTTTGCTCCCTTTATACCGGAATCCGAATCGGTATCTTGCAGCCCCGGTCTTCACCTCGCAGCCGCTAAAATTTGCAGACCAATTAAGTCTTTGCCATCCTCCAGGTGCCCTATTATAGTCCTGCTCGGTTCCGTACAATAAACTGCCATCAGGGCAAAAAATTGATAGATTCACTGTACCCTTTTTTTCCGCTTTTACATCAATACCGTAATTAAAATTGTCACTGTAAAATCCTCTGTCTGGTTTCACACTAAGAGTTCTAAAAACCGGATTGACCGGCCAGATAGGAACTCGAAGTCCTTCCTCTGATGAGTTCGTGCCACATTTGCCTTCAAATCTAAACATTGAATCGTTAAATCGGTTTAGCTCATAAGGATTCAATTTTATGTTCTGCCATGTAAGCGTTTCATTCGTATTTGGTGTTTTATACTCTCTCGTTCCTTTCGTGTCCCATAGATTAGTAGTATGATTTTTCACCTGTAGCATTATTTTGTCGCTGATATTTGCATTTACCGTAACGGTATAATTAAAACTGTCCACGTTAGTTCCCTCTTTAGGTGTTACATCCAACGTATAGAATCTTTCTTCAATAACAGGACCCATAATAATAGTTGAGGATGTTTTATAGGTGCCTACAAATCGGTATTTACCACTAAGTGGGTTACCATCAAAATGATCGCAGTTTAAGTTTATGCTTTCCCATCTTAGCTTTTGACTTTTTCCTGCTGTTGTATAGTTCCGTATTCCTTTCTGTTCCCAATCGCGAAGAGTATAATTATATACTTCTAACTTTATGCTATCTCTTACCATATCTACCCAAACTGAGACCTCATAGTCAAATGACAGCAGCTCATTTATCCTTTTCTTGTAGCTCACTTTTGGATCATCGATTCTTTCTTCTATTCTAGGTCCGATGTAGGGCTGAGAATTATTGATATAGCCTACAAATTTATATTCCCCTCGCCCCTCAGAATCGAAATTATCAGGGGTCAAATTAACAGCATGCCAACTAAAAGTAAGTGTCTTATTTGTGTCTACGTCAAGCCCGGTATAATCTTTTAGCCCAAAATGTTTATCCCAACCACTAGAAGAAGTATTAGAATAATTGCGTACTTGAAGCTCTATGCGGTCTTTACAATTTGCCCAAACTTTGATATAGTAATCGAATGAGAGGTCATTATATGTTCCATTTTGTTCTACGTGATGCTCTCTGAATTTTTCTATGCAGTGTGTAAGTATAGGTTCTCCGGAACCCTCACAACACACTTCCTCTTCAAAAGGCGTAGATGTAAAACAGCACTCATACCATGTCTTATTCCACGCAGGGGATTTTGGGTTTCCTGTCCAATCTCTGAACGCTCCCTGGTTTAATTCCGGAAGTGTAAAAGCCACACCCTTTTTTACGGTACATGATCCCTCTTTTGGAATCATAATCTTCTCTTTTTCTATTACACAGGATGACCCCTGCTCTAATTCCATCTTTGAAACGTTCCATTCTCCACTTATACTCCTATTATCAGAATCGGGTCCTGCTATTAAACTTAAATTCCCTATAGCCATAAAACCGGAATTTGTTAGCGTTATACTATAAACAAAATCTGATTTGAAATCAGCCTCCTCGGGATAAACCGAGCAAGTAATCTCTACATTAGCAGAGGCATACGGCATCAAAAGTATACATGCGAGAACTACAATTACCATTATCGCTCGCTTCATTTTTTCGCCCTTTCCTACGTACGCTCCGCCTGCGAAGACGCGAAACTATTAGTTAACATATCCTGCGACCATAAAAAGGGTTATGTAGCGGTTATACATATTGAATACACATTGTACCGCTCTATTTCACACATTCGCAACCTTTTTTTTAAATCTGTTTGTGATTAGATGCGTGTGATTTGGGTTTTTCCACAATCTATTCTGCCAGTGTTCTCCTTACCAAAGAGGCTGTCCCACAAATAAATTATAGAATTTTATTATACCTAAAGACAATGACGGTAAATCAACAAAAATCGGAATTAGGGAACTCACGAATATTAATTTACCAGAACTATATCATTTTCCAATAATTTT
>CAZOEM010000103.1:0-8012 GCA_964578735.1 uncultured Halobacteria archaeon
AATTATTAGAGCAGGTGTTGTTCGCTATTCGATTGTTCTTTGAATTTATGAAGCCGATACCACAGGGACTATTAGAGCAGTTATTGTTTGATATGCTATTGTTGTTTGAACTAACGAGGGTAATGCCAGCATAATTGTTAGAGCAGTTGTTCTTCGCTATATTGCAGTAATCTGCATAATAAAGATATATCCCCGCATACTCAGAATCTCTTGCCCCTTTCACAGTGAAACCACTTATATTCACATACCCTGATGTTACTTCAAAGACATGATCATCTGGAATTGCAGCATGAACAATGCAATTTGCAGACTCGTTCCTGGAACGAATCGTTAAGGATTTGGAGACATCTACATTTTCATAATAAACGTCATCTTCCACCTCGATTACGTCTCCGTCTCTTGTATCTGGGTCGTCAATTGCACCCTGAATAGAGGAGAAGTTTTCGCAGGTATTGATGTTGTGAACATGATTAGCTGTTGGTGTAGCTTCATATTCTCCTTTAACGATTCTGACCTCAGCATCTATCCACTCCGCAGGTATTCCCTTTGCTTTTCTGTCAACAAGTTCTCCATCGGATAAAGCCAATACGCTCTCATCACCTTCCTGCCCTATCACCTTAAAACTTACCTCGGCTAAATGCCCTGAACCACTTACTACCTTACCCCTGGGCATGCGAACAATCACCATCACCGTGTCGGCATCAACTAATTTCTTTATTTTTATTGGTATTGTTTCTCCATCCAAACTACCATCTCCAACATCTATTAATTTCAGTACACTTGAATCGAAAGATAAGTCAAATTGTCCCACTTTGAAGTTAGTCAGATCCGTTACAGCGATTGTAGCGACAAAAGTCCCTCCTTCCGCTACATATTCAGGTGCATTAACCCACACGTTTACCGATTCTGTCGCTGCTGGAGTTGCGATAAGCAAAAAAGCCATCGACAGAAGTAAAACAGCCATACCTGCCATCACCCTTGACGAATTCAAAATCTTCTCAACTCTTTTCTCTTTCTCTTTCCCTTTCATCTTCCCCCTTCTTCCTTTTGCTCCCATCTCCCATCTCCCATCACTCCTCTCCCCCCTCCAAAACCAGCACCGCATTTGTCAGCATCATATAATCGTGATTATCCTGAACCGCTGCAAAATTGTTCGTTCCCTTCAGAAAGTCAGTAACATCCCGCTGATCCACGCCTATCTGTGCAATATCGGACGTAATATAGACATCACTCCAAACCCCACCCCCATACCCGAACAATAATCTAAGCAACTGATTCAGGAATGGGAGCTTACTAAGCCATCCGCTTTCCTCATTAAAGTAGAGCCGATTATGCGCGGTCTCACCGCCAGATACATATCCACCGGAAGGCGCCACGGTGATTAAATACGCTTTATTTACCGCTTTCAGGTCTACATCCCCCTCAAAGTAAGCCTTACTAGTCGCCATCTCGGGCGTTATTCCATACTCCGCATATAGCATGTCACAACCCTCATTGACCCAATACTCGATGTGGTGACAGTCTTGCCCCCACGAGTCTTGACACCCGTATATTACCAACAGCCCAATCCCCTGGACGCAGAATGTGCTCCCATTCGCATCCACGTTTTTAACGGTGACCGAATAGCCGGTTTTTGTTATATTACAATTGTAAACATAAACGCCGGAGAAGTAATCATATCTACCCACAAACCCTTTTGTATCCGTGTATGTTGCAACCGAACGTAGAACTCTTCTTCCATCTGTTACCGCCATCGTGGGGTACACGCCCACGTTCTCTTTTTGGCTCCAGACCCAGTAAACATACAGCCGTGCTAATTCCACCTCTTTATCTGGTCCAAGCGCACTCGTATCGAAATTGACCGTATAGGTGTCATTGTAATTCAGCCTACCACTGTATTTACTATCCCCTAATGTGAAGGATACACCACCATAAGATTCACCATGCGCTATTGTATTAAGCGGCTTATCTCCTGCATATGAACCACCTGCTACCGATACGAAAACCAGTGCAAGAACAAAGGCACTAAAAAACGTATGTGATCTCATCTTCATTATTGTCCCTCCTGAACTCTTTAACCACTCCCTTTTCATCCACTACTGCACGCAGGTGGTGCTCTCCTTTCGTTACCGTAATTGGTAGTTCTTCTATAATGGCGTCACCACCATCTAACTTAGTGATCGTTTTTGTCACACTCCTTTCGCCATCAACGTAAAGAGAAAGCGGAAAGTCCATCGCTGCTGCTTCACCGTCATTTCTTAGCTCTACGGGAACCAAATAGTGGACCATATCCCCTCCTCTACTATCACCTGTTTGTGTATCCACGCACCCGCTAAAAATTAGGGCTGCAGTTAGGATTGCTAAAATCATAATGGGGAGTTTCTTCCTTCTACCGTTTCCTGGCATAAGCAAAGGTATTATCAGTATAGCCCCGATTCCAAGTAGCATGCTGATGCTCTGCGCATTGGTGGCTGCATTTTCCGCTACGGGTGTTAAAAGTTTAACTGATAAGTCGATTCTACACATGACATCAGCATCTGTGATGAAAACATTATTGCTTTCGTTTGATTCCTGCACGGCGTTCTCAGCATCTATCTCTGCTTTAATGGTGTGCGTGCCGTGCGTGGCATCCCAGGAAACAGCTAACTTATTCATACCACTCGCGTCCATGCCAACATTCTCCGAGTAAATTTCCGAGCCGTCAACAAAGACCTTCAATACCAAATCGTCCTCATAGAGTCTACCGTAATTATTTACGGTTGCTGTGAGCGTGTTCTCACCTTCGATTACTGTATCGAACTCAAGCATAATCGAAAAATCCGGTAGTGTCTTCTCAGCATTTTTGTGCTCTGCAACAAGGGCAGTCAGAACCGGATGAAGATAATGCTCTCCTTCCAGGTTGCCTTCATCATCCGCATCTATTTTACCATCACCGTTGATGTCCTTTCCTCGTATAAAAAGAACACTATTCTCCGCCTGTGTATATTCTGTCACATCGAATGTCTTTAGGTCAATCCCATAAGTTTCACCGTTACCGCAGTTAGCCACGTCATTACCGCCTACACCATGACCATTAAACTCCAAATAGTCGGGTTCGCCTGGATTACCTGTAAGGTATAGTACTGTAAGATATGCATTCTCAACATTCGCAGGGTCGATCACACCTTTAAACGTTACCGAAGCGATATTATTTACTGTCGGTAGCGCGCCAGCCCAGCCAAGACCGTGCAGGTTTACATTACCATCTGCCACCCAGTACGTAATATAAGGTGCATTCACGTCCTCGTAGACTGCTACAAGGATGATACTATACACACGGCCATCGAGTTTATTCCCTCGCTCACCCCGACTGGTGTCTGCAATTGCGCTGTTAAGTCCCGATAATGCTTCATCGGTCACATCGTAATAGACCCAATAGACGCCGTGACCAGTACAATATACATTGGGATTGTCATCTTTCTCACCGCGCAGGTATGTTTTACCGAACTCGTGCCCATTAAATGTCGTGTGTACCCAGCCTTCGTATCGCTCGGTGCCACCCCAAACGCCAACGTATAGCCTCGCCCACTTGACATCGCCCGGCACGTTAAACGTTCTTGTGCACGGCGGGAAGTCTAGCTTCTGGCTCTCACTTATATATACGCCGCCTTTGAGGGTGCCATGAGCAACTAAATCCAGCTTGTCCGTATACGGTACGCCGTCAAACGAATAACTCGCACCCGCTATAGACACTAGCAGTAATACATACAATATTACAATCCCCATTATTTCCTCTGATTTACTCATTTCTCGGTCCTATAATAACACCAATTATATTTGAATATATAAAGTATAATTCTTATTTCTTTGGTAAAACTTTCTTTTGAGTTCTAATGTTAGGTGCTAAGCCATATATTATCGTGGTATTAATGAATGAATATCCGTAGATTTTTGAACCGATAGAAAATGGACATAGCACTGAAACCTCTATTAGACGAACCAGCAATGGTCGTTGAGAACAAATATAAAATTTTAGTCCTTGCCGACCTACATCTGGGCATAGAAGTGGAACTAAGACAAAAAGGGATAAATATCGGTAGCCAAACGGAAAAAATGTTAGAGCGCGCAATAAGATGCGTTAACGCTGTTGAACCAGATGCGATACTCTTGCTGGGCGATGTAAAGCATGTCGTGCCACAGATGTCGTTGGCAGATAGAAAGGAAGTACCACTTTTCTTTGCTCAGCTCGCTGACTATGCGCCGATATACGTAGTTAAAGGTAACCATGATGGCCAGATAGAGAAACTGCTGCCTGCAGTAGAGCCAAAGCATAAAATATATATTAAAGGTGCAAAAGGATTTCTGCTTGACCACGTTGGTTATACGCATGGGCATTCATGGCCTCTACAGGATTTGTTCTCTGCACAATATATCCTTATCGGACACAATCATCCGAGGATACGGCTGGTAAGCTCGTATTATACACGCATGAAAGCTGTATGGATTCGTGCACAGTGCGATTATGAAGCGGTAAAGAAGCGATTTCCCCGGCTGAGCAAGTGGAATGCCCCTGAGGTAATAATCATGCCGGCATTTAACGAGTTATGTGGCGGTGTCGCATTTAATACAGCGAAAAGGGAGTTCTTAGGGCCCATAGCCACGAAACTACTCCGCTTTGATACTATGGAAGCGTATTTGCTGGATGGTACTTATATAGGGAAGGTATGTGATATGGATTTTTAATGATTTTTTGTGAACACTCTAACCCACCGTGTGACCTTTTCACTTACCTTTTCGCTTACCTTTTCGCTCTGATTTATCAGCTCGTTGCGTACAATAGCCATATCATCAATTGTTGCAATCGAAGAAACCGAGACAAAATTCATTTCCGGTCTTGACATCAAAAAATCCCAAAACCCAAGCACCAAATCACAAATAAATTCCAAATCCTAATTTCAAAATCCAAAACCATTGTGTTTTTGTCATTAGAATTTTGATATTAGATATTGTTTGAGATTTGGATTTTGTGATTTGGAATTTTAGATAAAAAAGCGGAAATTTTTTTTTTCCCTAGGATAAGGGGATGCAACAATTGATGATATCAACCTTTTCATAAATCCATTTTGCATCACCTATGGCATCGGTCTCGTATGTATCCATAGAATGGCATGCTTTCATGATTCTCTAAATCTCAATTATATTACCGAAATATATCTTAAGACGTTCACCATGATAGGGTAATAGATGATAATCACGATAAACTTTATCTATCAGCGCAAGGATTTCCGATTGCACTTTCGCCTTTGCCGCTATCGCAATTAACGCATTGAGATCGATATTTCTTTCATTTATTAGCAACGTGGGAATATCCAGTATCTCATCCTTGTCTCTTGATTGTAGCTTTTGGATTATCTGCTCCTCGTCCATTTTTATTATTAAGGGTGCGCATCGGCCTAGCCCTTTTTTATTGTATATACAGTATAACTTTCTCCCACTTTTTTATACTGTAAATCCTGATAATCTGCGATCATCTGCGTCCGATTATTATTTTTTCTTGTGGCCACAAGAGTACACCGATTTTTACTGTCATTTCCCTATATTCGCTGCACGCTTCTTCTTATGTCCAATAAGGAAGTCCAGTTGCCCGGGGTCTGCCTCACCGAAATCCGCATAGCCCTTCTTCTTGATGAACTCCATAACCTTCCCCGCATTTGCATTACGCACGGCAACAGTAGAGAATCCCGCTGCGCTGCCTACACTTCCCACACTCACATCGGCTTCCACCGCGGTAAAGTCGGTACAGACATTGCAGCCACTGGGAAGTATCTCCTCAAGTGCTTTCACCTTGAATTTGACTACGCCATCAGTCATAGTAGCAATGAACTTCCCCATGGTTATGTCAGTTTTAACGAGCTTCGAGAAATCAACACCTTTTTCCTTAAGGTATTGCGATATTTCATTGTAATGGAAATTCTCAGTGCAGAAGAGACCAACCACGAGTTTTACCTTCTCACGGAAAATGGGGTATTCCTCTTGTAATTTCCGGACGCCGGAAACGATGCAGGGCGTTCCGACAACACCCACCCCTCTCTTCGTGAACCTTACCGCTTTCTTCAACTCCGGCATCACATCCGCGAAAGTATATTTCGTACCGCCGAGCGTAGTAATGGCAAGCTGTTCGGGGTCTCGCACATGGAACATCTCGGTCGCCCAATTATCATCCCTGCCTGCGAACAAACCGCGGTCTATCACGCCCATCTCCATTGCGGAAACGATAAGCTCCGTCACCATCGCACCATCCTGTCCCGCGAACCGCTTTGACCGCCCGGCAAGGAACGCGGAATAGTCACCCATACCGCTTTTGGGCTCGTAATCAAACCGCGGGCACACACGTACACAGGCGCCACAGTCGAGGCAGTTCGTCTCATAATCCGGGAAATCCACTATATCCTCTTCTGATACGGTTAACCCACCGGGACAAACCGATACGCAGGTCAAACAGCGACTGCATAATTTCGTGTCCACTACCACCGTCTTTAGATTCTCAAAGTACAGTTTATTCTTCAACTTCTTCTCCGGTACTTTCACTTCCCATTTATATTCGCCTATTGCTGCTGCCATTTTTATGGTACATATAGAGTATAGGGTTATATAAGCTTTTCTATTTTTACTTCTTTAAAAAACTGTTTTTTTATGAACTAGATCAGGAAGATATTGACCAAAAGATGAGAGAAGATGAAAGAAGAAGATTTACGTGCTTTACTTTCTGAGCAAAGAGCCCTGGCGAACGAATACCATACCTCGATATGGCGGAGTTCACATTTCTTTTCGGCTTTAATTACTGCCCTTTTAGGATTAAGTGTAATATTAATGGGAACCGGAGCACCGAAAATACTTATCGTGTCTTTCCCCTTCTTAGCTTTAATACTCAGTATATTTGGAATAATGGTTTTGTATAGAGGGAGTCGTTATTATTTACAAGCAATCTATGCGATCTCTGTACTACGTAATAAACTAGATATAGGGAATTAATTTAAAAAGAACGAATTAATAGCATTTGGAATTGATGATTTGCTATGCGATAGATTCCAGTCGGCCGAGGAGTATGTAAAGAAACGAAGTATTAATTTGATCCACTTCAGAATACGGACTATCCTTTATTGGATATATATGGTACTAGGCGTAATGAGTGTAATTTTCATGTGTTACGTAATTACTACTTGTGCTTGAATATCTCGTTTTTGAAACGCATACATATATATATATACCAAGGAGCCCTTATGTACCCTAAGGGGCTGTGTTGCGGATATGAGGAACCAGGTACATCTATTAAGCGCGTTTGCTCTTTTCCTTTTGATTACATATCTATTTGCTGCTGAATACGTACCAGGTAAGCAATTCGTTATTTATCTTGTCGTGATGCTTGTCTGTGCGGTACTACCGGATATCCTGGAGCCGCCAACGAGTAGGTGGCATCGCGCTTTCTTTCATTCTAAGCGATGTCTTAAGTGTGTACTGGTACTGGCTACTCTGGGGTGGGCAATTGGTATGCGATCCGGGAACTTCATCTTAATGTTCGCCGCCCTGGGCTATCTGGTTCACCTTCTGGAGGATGCCACTACAAAGGCGGGACTGCCACGGTGAAGGGGAGGTGCAAGGTATTTGAAGATTTTGTCGGTGGACCTGTAATACAGATCAACGCGATTAAACAAACTTTTTATTGCAAAATGGTTCAGAGTGTTAGAGAATCAGCGAGACAACTATGTATTATTATATGTCCCTATAATAAGTAGGGAGTTAATGTGACATGTGGCGGACTGATGGTGGGAGAGAATGAGGCAAATTGGATTTCACAATCGCAAGAAAATTAATTATTGTCACAGATTAACACTGATTAACGCAGAAGAAATCAAATCTGTGTAAATCCGTGTAAATCCGCGTCCTAAATTAAATAGTTAGAACTTATACTTTATCTACAACAAGTCAAAAGGGAAAAAATCGCTCGATACCTTCAACGCCCTACATAACCACTG
>CAZOEM010000104.1:0-8002 GCA_964578735.1 uncultured Halobacteria archaeon
TTTTCCCGCAGACATAGTAGTAGATAGCAGTGGTTATGTTTATGTCGCTGATTCCGGTAATAACCGAATCCAGAAGTTTGACTCTGATGGTACCTTCATCACAAAATGAGGTAGTTCTGGTACAGGCGATGGTGAGTTTGATTGGCCTAGGGGCATAGCAGTAGATAGCAGCGGTTATGTTTATGTCGCTGATACAAATAATGACCGAATCCAGAAGTTTGACTCTGATGGTACCTTCATCACCACATGGGGTAAAGAGGGTACAGGCGATGGTGAGTTTTGATCGCCTAGAGGCATAGCAGTAGATAGCAGCGGTTATGTTTATGTCGCTGATTCCGGTAATCACCGAATCCAGAAGTTTGACTCTGATGGTATCTTCATCACAAAATGGGATAGTTATGGTACAGGCGATGGTGAGTTTTGGTCGCCTAGTGGCATAGCAGTAGATAGCAGTGGTTATGTTTATGTCGCTTATCCATGGCCAGGGAATCACCAAATACAGAAGTTTGACTCTGATGGTATCTTCATTACCAAATGGGGGAGTTATGGTACAGGCGATGGTGAGTTTGATCATCCTTGGGACATAGCAGTAGATAGCAGCGGTTATGTTTATGTCGCGGATTTCGATATTGACCGAATACAGAAGTTTGACTCTGAGGGTACCTTCATCACCAAATGGGGTAGTGAAGGTACAGGCGATGGTGAGTTTGATCATCCTAAAGGCATAGCAGTAGATAGCAGCGGTTATGTTTATGTCGTTGATTCCGGTAATAACCGAATACAGAAGTTTGACTCAGGAGGTAACGTCATTACCAAATGGGGGAGTGCTGGTACAGGAGCAGGAAAGTTTGGTTATCCTTCTGGCATAGCAGTAGACAGCGGTGGCAATGTCTTTGTTGCGGATACCGATAATAACCGAATCCAGAAGTTTGCTTCGGGCATTCAACCGATACACACAGGATATAATGGGAAAATCATGGACCATGAAACAAGTGGTGATACTACCCCCGGAGACATCATCAAGGGTTGGATATGGGTAAAAAACACAGGAAGATATGCAAAATTTAAGAGCTCTTTTGAAATAAAAGATACTATGGACAATACATATGAAGATAGCAAAACAGAAATAACCAATTCTGGAACAGCACACAAATTTGAGGGTGTTGATGGTCTCGGCATAAGAATACCGTCAGATGCTGCGATAGGGGAATACTGGAATTCTCGATTCATACTTTATGTAGATGTGGGATACTGGGAAGAAGTTGACTCTACCAGTTGGGAGCCATTTAAAATCAAATCCGCAGATGAGCCGGAACTGCATAGGGATACGCCTGATGAAGAAGCGCTAAGAGTTCTTTATGGCGAGGAAGTGAGTTTTAGCGTAAATGTTTATAATGCCGATTGTGTCAAATGGCACGTTGATAACGCCTATGAGGCTACGACTACTGATGTTTCTGATGGCATTACTAGCTGGAGGCACAGTTTTTATGAAGATTGCACAGTTACCGCCAGAGCATATAGAGTAGAAAAGAGCAGCGAGCCGGTAAACTGGAAACTAGAAATTACAACACCTCCGCCTGCATACTATCCACAAATACAGGGCTTTTCGCCGAGTGATAGAAGCTTGAAACTAAATCCTGGCGATACGGTAGATTTCAAAGTCCAGGTAAAAGACGATGAGGGTGATTTGGATAGAGTTGTATGGGGAGTAGACGGAGCTGAAAGACATGCAGACGATGTGTATGGAAAGATTATAGATTCAAGATTCCATTATGTGGCGGAGGAAGGAGCTAAAGAAGTTAAAGCAACTGTATATGACCTCCAAGGTAATTTCGATTCCATCAGTTGGGATTTAGAGGTTACGAAAAACCACCCTCCAGTGCTTTCAAATGGCGATGTAACTCCTGTCTCGGGTGATACAGCAACAACTTTTACGTATTATGTGTCCTATACCGATCAAGATGATGACCCCCCCTCTTTTGCATACGTTAATATAGATGTATCCAGTATGGATCATCCAATGGATAAAATAGAGCCGTGTAGTAATTATATGCTTGGATGTGGTTACAAATATGAAACTACGCTACCGGCTGGGGATCATAGCTATTACTTTTACTTCAGTGATGGTACTGACAATGTATATTCGGATGTGAATGTAGGACCCAAAGTGATAGCGGGAGATGGACCATATGTATCAATTCTAAGTATTACTCCGAGCGATACGACACCAGACCCCGGTGAAACTATTACGCTTTCGGTACGTACGCAAAATGATGGTAGTGCGGGTACAGCAGATATTGGAATGACGGTTATTGATCCAAGCGGCGATGCATGTGACCTCCAATGGAAGGAGGCGGAATATACCGCGGGAGAAACAAAAACACTCGTTTTTTTGTATGCAGTCCCATCAGAAGGTGGCAGGTATGATGTGATTTCAAAATCATGGGATGATTACACTGGAGATTGTGGTAGTGGTAAGTGCTGCGATCAGGATACTTGCGAATGTTTGGGAGAACAAGATGGATTAACTAAACCAAATGCGTTTGATGTAGTAATACCTGAGGGACCAGACCTGAACATCACATCAGAAGACATCTCCTTCTCTAGTTTTAATCCCGCCGTTGGAGAAGTTATAACAATCACTGCGGTAATCCACAATATTGGAACTGAAAATACAAATAAAGATGTTATCGTCCAATTTTTCGATGGCGACCCTGCTACCGGTGGAATTCAAATCGGCGATGATCAAGTAATAGACCCAATAGCTGCTGGTGTAGCTAAAAGCACCCAAATCGATTGGACCGTCTCTTCTATAACCAATAAGGTCTATGTAAAAGTTGATCCTTATGATGACATTGAAGAAACGAATGAAGGTAATAACGTTGCTTATAGGGTAGTATCAATGGCTATTTCTCCTGAAGCAAATTTAGATATGATTTTGAAAATTGGGACACATTTTGATGGTATAGATGATTATGTTCAAAATAACTTGGAAAATGTAATTACATTATATGATCCATTTAAAAGCGACAAAGAAAAACAGAAGATAGCTAAGGAATTGGAGAATGAGTATTCTAGGTGGGAATTCAATGATGTGCAACTGCAGTCGTTTGATAGTTTTGTTAATAATGTGATTAATGGAAGAGACACTATAACGTTCAAACAGGAGGAAAATGGGATATTAATAAGTGTGAACTATGTGTATGAGTATCTCGTGTATGGACAGAGCATGCAACCTTTTAATGAAATAAAACTTGAAGGCAGAGAAGATGATTGCAAAACAACATTTAAGTGTTTTGGTAACGAATATTCAGTATTTATCGAACCAGTTCTTGATATTAGTGGTGCGGGTGTTAAGGCAAAATATTACTTTGTTTTAGATTCGATAAACGGGTGTAGTACTAGTCTTTTATCGGTAGGATCGCCTATAGTGCCATTACCTCCCCCGTTTGTTGTTGTTCCGGGATTCTATGAAGAAATTGAACTTGATACTTCAGATACTAAAATCATACTTACATTCAACGATTTTTGGTCATTGAGAAATGCACTCGCGAAGTGTGGTGCTTTTGTTGGTTGCAATCTTGATCTTTATGCGGGTCTTGGAGGAGGAGTAACTGTCGGTGTAAATATGTATGTAAAAACGCCTTACGAGAAAATGCTTAATTATAATGATGTACGTGAATTGTATGCATGCTACGAGGAGAAAAGCAAAATGCATGCAGAAGATGTTGTCACATATGTCCTACAAAATTTTGATTGTGTTATGGATCAGCTTACAGACAGTGCTGACTCTGCTAAAATAGGTGCTGGAGTAGGTGTAGAGTTTGAAGCTGGAGCAGGGGCAAAAGCTGCCCCATGTGTTGGTGTTGGCGGCAGTGGTCATGCCAAAGGGATTGTGAATGAAAAAATAGAGACACCTGTCCGCCACGTTGGTGAAATTATTGCTAATGCTGAAGACTTAGGGATATTCCTTGTATGTGCCCATATCGTGGTTCTTGAACTAGGTAGTAGACCACAGAGTATCGTTGATTTATGGGATCTTAGTCAAAATGCAGTTGTATTTAATGCTGTGGTTACAGCTAATAGTAAAGCGAAACTTCTTAGAGATGAGAGTACGGGACTTTCAAAGAATTGTCAGGAGGAGACATTAGTCAAAGGTTATCTCGGAATTGGTGGCGAAGCTGAGATTGAAGGCATTATTCCTCCTTTGAAGGGCGAAGCTATAGGAAAGGTTTTAGGTGGAGTAGAAACAAATCTAAAAACTCTGTTAGCTGCATTTGCGCTTGATCCAAGTGGATTTAATACAATAAATAATGAGGGATATGGGGGCGTTACATTGAAGGAGGTTATAGGAGTTAAAATAGGAGCTGGTAGTATTGCTGGTGTTGCGTTTAGCAATGAAAAACCTATTTTTAAAGCTACTGTTAAAAGAACAGGTACTACGTTATCCAAAACGATTCGGACAATGAGTTTAGAAGAACAAAAAGGCATCAATGTAACGGTGCTTTCTGATTACGGTGTTGATTTGAATGAAGATGGTCTATATGATTATCTAGCAGTGGATTCCACGATAGGGGCGACGGACGCGGATAATTATACTATCTTTGGGTTGTTATTCAATGATACAATATGTGTTGGATCTACTGGCAATATTACATACTTAACACCGGGAAATCACAGCATTATGTTTAACTTTAGCGGTATTGGCATAAGAAACACGGGGATCAATGGCACATACACAATCGGAGTTATGATGGGGAAAGAAAGTAGCAACACAACAATGTTCGTTTCTTATTCGCTATACAATACTTCCTACTATAATTATACTGATTTCCAGGATTTGTCATTGCATATAACAACTATCACATCTCATGGGGTAGACATTGACACTGATGGCTTATACGACTATCTGAGAGCTGAGATAGGAGTTAATACAACAAAGAAACAAAATATTACCCTGGAAGGTTATTTGAAAACAGAAGGATACCTAATGGGTTATAATACAACTCATGCCGATTTGAACCAGGGAATAAATGTAATTCAATTAGATATTGATGGAATGAGTATAAGAGAACATGGAATAAACGGCTCTTACAGCATATTTGTGTCTACTTATACTTCTAATGGGCTACATCTTGATTCTGATGAGGCTGTTACAAGTCAGTACAACTTCACAGACTTCCAGAGACCAAATATCAGTTTAACAAACGAATATAGCGATATAGGGCTTGATAACGATGGGGATGGATTGTACGACTATTTAGGCATAAATGTGAGGGTGGATGTTAAAGAACCCGGAAGTTACACCGTAGATGCGTCCCTAACAGGTAATAGCACCTCCACCTACACATATAATCGCACGTACTTGGATATATGCTCACATAACATCTTATTGAATTTCGATGGACTTACGATCAGACAATGTCATGTAAATCAAAGCTATAATCTAACGAGCCTAAGATTGTTTGACGATAATGGCACGATATTCGGAATAAGAGAAAATCCGTATGCTACTTCCATGTTTAATTATACGGAATTCCAATTGCCTGATATAAAGTTACTGGACGAGTATAGTGACGAAGGAGTCGATGCTAATAATAATGGCATATACGATTACTTGTCGATATGTGTCCATTTGGATATTAACAAGGAGGGGTACTATATCGTTGCAGGTTATCTAAATTGTAATAATAGCGTTATTTACGCAGAAAATACTTCCCTTCTTGAAGAAGGTGAAGACTTCGTGAAATTGAACTTCGATGGTGAATCAATTTACAGAATTGGCACGAATGGTTCGTATCAGGTAGAAGGTGTTGGAATAATTCGGAATGGAAAATATATTGATTCTATGGATATGACTTACAACACATCAATTTACAACTATACCGATTTTGAAACAGGTGAAGTTGCTTCTGTTGATCTTCCCATATCCACTGCTGAAGATTCACAACTTCGCCCCACAATTGCCTATAACCCTGCTAATAACGAATATCTTGTAACATGGGACGATAAAAGGAGTGATAGTGAACGAAAGATTTACGCACAAAGGTTATCAGGCGCAAACAACCTTGTAGGAAGCAACTTCGCCATAGCTCTTAGCAGCGGTACGGACATCAACGAACTCAATCATTTTGTCGTTTATAACCCAACAGCAAATGAATACCTCGTAGTCTGGAATGAGAAGTATGGCTATCATAACCTCTATTATATCTATGCGCAGCGGGTGTCTAATACAGGTTCACTCGTGGGAGACCGGATTACTGTCAGTAGCGGTGGTGTAAGAGAGAGAAAGCTTCATCCTTCTGTTGCTTATAATCCGGCAAATAGCGAATATCTCGTAGTCTGGTATGGTCAAGACATAGAAGGTCAGCCATATAGAATTTACGGGCAGCGGCTATCAGGTAGCGGTTCCTTACTGGGCAGCAATTCCGCCGTTAGCGATGACATTGGGAAGGATAACTTTCAATATTATCCTCGGGTTGCGTATAATTCACATAGCAATGATTATTTAGTTGTTTGGGAAGATATGCGTAATGGTGTAGAGAAAGACATCTATGCCCAAAGGGTCTCATGTTCAGGCAGTTTGTTGGGCAGCAATTATTGCATATGTAATGCAACGAATGCACAAGAGGCACCTTATGTTGCCTATAACTCTGTTGATAATCAATACATTGTAACGTGGCAAGACGGTAGAACCGGCAGTAATACCGATATTTATGCGCAAATGATTTCTGGTACCGATAACTTGTTGGGTAATGAAATCGCTGTTCGTGTAGGGCGTGGAACAAGCCGTAACCCTTCTGTCACCCATAACTCAAAATCCAATCTCTACTTTGTAGCGTGGGAAGAAGATGACGACATCTTTGCACAGGTGATGTCTAATGATGGTGCCCTGAGTGAAAGCAGCATTGTTATATGTGATGCAGCCAGTAACCAGGGGGAAGCTTCTGTTGCCTATAATTCGGCTAATAACCGGTATTTTATTACCTGGCATGATTATCGAAATGGTAATTATGATATTTATGGCGCTTGGACAGGGCAGCACTGAACTTCATTTTGGGGGGTTTTAAAAATAAAAGGCACAAGAGTTTATACATTAAAATGTATAGATACTTATAAGCAGCTATACATTAAAATGTATAATCATAGAAGATGATAGACATAGACGAAGCCCATTTTGATAAGGATTGAGGTCAAGCAGCGAAAATTGTCTTTGATCAAAGCAAAAAGGTTTTTTTGATTGTTACGGGTTCTTCTGCATTGAATTTAGAGTTGAGTGTGGATGTAGCGAGAAGAGCGAAACGAGAAGTTATGTTTCCAATGAACTTTTCTGAATACCTGATTTTAAACTACAAGTTTTTTCCGCCAAAGGGAATGGCAAAAAGCATGCGAGGATTGATTTTCAGCCCAACTACGTATCTGGAGCATGGAAGAAGAGACACGAACGAATTAAAGAAGGAATTAATAACCATAAACAGGCAAATAGATAAAGAATGGGAAGATTTCTTAGCTTTTGGTGGGTTTCCATTTGGATTACGCATGAGCCAGATAGACACACATCAAAGAATATTCGGCGTGATTGATAGGATTATAGAAAAGGATATCTTTGCTATACAATCCTTTAACACGGATACAAGAAATACCATATCAAAGATAGTAGCATTCCTGGCACTCCAAAAACCCGGTGGGACTTCAGATGCGAAACTTGCAGAAAGATTGAAGACCTCTCCTACTTTGATCAGAAACATTTTAGATGTTTTAGAAAAAACGCATCTTGTTTTTAGCGTAAAACCATATGGCGGTGCGGGCAAGCTTGTAAGAAAGCCGTGGAAGTATTATTTTTTATCGCCGTCTATCAATGCAGCGATAAGATTCAAGCTGGGAGTATATGATATACACGATAGAGAAATGTTAGGTGTATTAGCAGAAAATCTCATTGCGTCCTACTTTTTCAGACTGAAAGAAACAGTTAATATCCCCACCGGCGTTTTTTATGATTCGG
>CAZOEM010000105.1:0-7988 GCA_964578735.1 uncultured Halobacteria archaeon
TGTTCCATTGAGTAATGCTGCTAGCCGCACATGATGTACAAATGGTGATTAGAACCAGTAATACAGAAGCTGCAACGAAAAGATCTGTTTTTGCCGTCATTCCAGCTCTCCTGCTTTTATGTCCAAAAACCATGTCCCGTTCACATACACCTGCTCAAAATCACTCACTTTTATCCGCCTTTTGAAAATAGGTCCGTCAGTTACAAATGTATGATACTCGCCGGATTCCCCGGACAAATGGAACTCGTATTTCTTTAACTCTGCTATAAAAGACCGGTTAAATTTTCTACCGAGCCATTCCTGCTTTATCCTCGTTGCCACTACAATTGCTTCGAATCCGGCATCTATGAACTCGAGCACTATATCCTCCGGTGCAAGACCCCAAAGAGGAAGGATAGGCTCGATTTCGAGATCATTACACACTCGCTCCACCCAGTCTCTATGCTCTATCAGGTCAATATCGCCGAAAATGCCGCCCATTACACCCTCGCGCTTCAATTCGCCTACCTTATGCATGAATTTACTTTCATATTCGCCCCATGAGGCGTTTACATGAACTATGGGTATCCCCATAGCTTCTGATTGCAATTGCAATAAAAAAGGGCGAGTACCATGAGCTCTTTCCCTTTTACCATCTTCTGATAGCAAATTCAAGAGATGCCGTACCTCAAACCCGTCCCCCATTGCTTTATAACATGCTAAACTGCTATCCTTTCCGCCGCTCCAAGAGGAGAAAACCTTCTTCTTTTCTTTCATTTATTTATTTATTCATTCATTCATTCATTCATTCATTCATTCATTCATTCATTCATTCATTCATTATTAGTAAAAGTCAATCCATAAATACCCTCGTTTAGGCAAGAGAATCCCGCTGATGCTATGTTATCTTCGGTAGAGAGATCGGTTTTTACCGGTTTCCACTCTTCTTCACTTGCATCATAATAACAAATCATTATGCGGGTTTCTTCCAGGCCCGCTTCTTCTAACTCGATCTCATCGTAGCCTATGTTTATTACAACTGAGTCTATTGTATCTAAATGCCCGCTTTCGCTTTCGTTAACTTCTATACGTACAAAGTCCCCAATTACCGTTTCAGGAACAATCGCCATTTCAGACCCGTTACCTGCAGAGATATTGAGCCGTAAAGCGATGTTCTCTTTCGCTGAGAGTTCGAGAGTAACATTGGGAACACCGAAATATGCACCGTTTATTTCTGTACTCCCGCCTATAGGGACGTTAAAGAGTCCATATAGGTATTCCAGTACTTTTTCTGTTGCATTTGCTACTCGTGGCCCTGGTCTACTGATTAAACCGTCTATGATCAAGTAAATCCTGTTATTTCTTACGGCATCCACATCTTTCAGTCTCTCTTCACCAATTATTTGCACATATGCAAGACTTTCTCCCTCTTCTGTAGCCGGACACATGATCACTTGTGGATTCTCGTGTATTAGGTCTTCTATCCTTAACGCACCCCACCCTGCGAAGTATTTAGCCGCGATGTTCTCACCTCCTGCAGTCCATATAACATCGTTCAGGAAGGTATTGTTGCCACAAGTCACAAATCCTGGACAAGGTCGGAAAACCCGTGGTCGCTGCTCGGGTTCTATTAATTCCGTTCTTTCTTCTATCTCTGCTATCTTGTATTTTGAATCATCAAGTAGCGAAGATGCAGTTTCATTGCTTTTCGTTATCGTGCCCAGGACGTCCATATGAGCTAATATCGTGTCGATTTCTTTTGGATTTTGCGCGTAAACCGGGTATTCAATGTCCGGGTGCGTCTTATAGTCGATTAACCAATATAGAATATCTGATGGAGTACCATATGCGGCAACTATCAAATCAGGCTCCAACTCCATTATTCTTTCTAAACTGGGTGTTGAATAGCCACCTATAACGACAATCTCGCCTTTTTCCTTCTTATCCTCTACTTCAGACGGATAATCGCAGTATTCCGTAACGCCAACAACGCTATCGCCTGCACCGACTGCAAATAACATCTCTGTGCAGCTTGGAGCCAGGGATACAATTCGCGCTGGTCGCTTTGTAATTTTGAAGGTATAATCTTTAAGTCCCTCCAACTCGCGGAGATCGTTCTCTTCACCTATTACGAGCGAAACCGTAACGTTCCAGCATGTACGTTCTGTTATTTCCCCTACTCCTACTCCTACTCCTACTTCTACAACACTAACGTTGTAAATGCCGTATTGTTCAAAGGTATAAGATATTTTTGAGCTTACACCTTTTGATTCTTCTATTTCCTCGCCATTAACAGACCACGACCAGTTATGAGTCAAAACAGAAGAGTTAACGCAGAATTCTACCTCTTTGCTCTCGTCTATATGAATATCAACGGAAAAATTCTTGGATGCATCCCCGGTCTCACTGTTCCATTGAGCGCAACTTGCACTGGTGATCAAGACAAAGATAAAAAAGAAGAGAAAAAGAGAAAGAGTAAGTCTACTCTGACCCAATTGCGAGTGTTTACCCATCATACTTTTTCCCTTCCCATTTGCATCTGTGATTTTTTGTGGTCGTCATGGCAGATGGACCTGAATTTGTACCACCATCGATGTGTTATCAGGTACACAATATTCCCCATAGAAGAAACTTACTGTGTCTCCATTCTCAACTGTATTCCGACCCAGACCAAATGGTGCACTCTCCTCATTGATGTAGATGTACCACGTATCACCCGGCCATGGCGCGTTCTCCATTCCTGCGATACTTGTGAGTATAAAAGAACCATAACTCGTATACCACTCGTCACTTATAGCGTACTTGAACCCGCCTGCTTCTGCTGCGGCATCAAGCGCTCCTAACGCGGTTGTTTGATTTATCTCGTAGCTTACTCCGCTGTTGTGTGCGGTCACGTTAACGGTGGTGTTTTCCATTAATGTTACTTCACCGTCCCAGAATGTAGCATCTCTAAACGCAAGAACACCCACATTGTCCACTCCTATAAACAAGGTGGAGTTGGAAATAGCAGGAGGTGACGCTATATTAAACCCACCACCGAATCCTTCGGGTATGTGAAGCGTGTAGTTCCAGAGTTTTGATCCATTCTCGGCATCCAATGCATATACCGTACCATCAACCTCATTTGTTCCAAAGTATACTTTACCATCAGCAACAACCGGTGATGAATCTATTGCTCCACCCATCTCTTCGTTCTTCCATAATAGTGAGCCATTTAGCGCATCGTAACAATAGAAGGTGGTGTTAACAGTAGAGCCGCCAATATATAGCTTACCATTGCTCAATGCAGGAGAAGCCCAACTTGAATAATGGGGTACATTCCAGACCTCTTCTCCTGTTGTTATATCGACAGCGTAAATCCCGTATTCTTTCATTGGGATGTATTCAGTAGTAAAGAAAACCATTTCCCCTTCGCCCCAAATAGAGGGTGAGCATCTTATCTCCGTTTCTGTCGTGAAATTCCAAACCTCGTCGCTCATGTTCAAGTCGAGGCAATATAAAGCACGCTGTCCCTCATTATTCCCGGCGAAGTATATTTTATCACCATACGCGGAAGGCGATGCATAACAGAATATCTCACCGCCCGAGGAGAAATTTCCAAGTTCCGCACCATCGAAAGAGAAAGCATGGAGTGTCCCATCTGAGAAACTTAACACATACACCTTATCTTCAACCACAAGTGGAGAAGACGCAACACCATACCCCGACGGGTTCTCCTCTATCTTCTTACTCCATTCTATATTCCCACTAGTCGCGTCAATACAAGTTATGTTCCCTCTTTGCGTTCCCACAAATAACTTTCCCGCCGCTACCGCAGCCGTGGATGCACCATAGACATCAGTGTTATTCCAAATCTCTTCTCCTGTGCTCTCATTAAGGCAATAGAGTGCATCAGTACCATTTCCTTTAACGCCCATGCCAGAAGACCACCAGGTAGAGATGTAAACTCGGCCATTGGAAACAATCGGTCCTGCTTGTATGCAACCCGAAGTTTTTTCGCCCGACTGCCATAATAATGTTGCCGTTTCTGGCGCCATACCGCTTACATTCCCTGTCCTCTGTGCATCATATTGAAGCATAGGATAGCTCTCTTCTCCCGCCATTACTAATGCAGGCACTGCAAATAGCAAAAAACAGCTTGCCAATAGCAATGCGTAAAAGCACATACTTCTGTTTCTCATCATCTTTTTATATTCGATCCTGGATGTAGTTAGAATAAACGGGTATATAAAGCTTTATGTTTTGGTAATAGTTATAACCCAAATGGTAATGATTTGGCGGTAAATGCTCAATAGCGAGTATGAAGTGCGGCCATTTATTTGACGGTTATAAGCTTTCAAATACTGCCTCTTCTGCGCATTTCGCTCAGGTATTGAATGCGCCAGTCATCCTGGTCATAGATGCCCATGCTGTTTCTCGATCAACATTGGCCATCCATGTATGAAGGTTACAAGAATATAGATAAACTATAACTCTGCGTTCGCTCAGCATTTAAAATGTATGAAACGGATGGAACAGAAGACATAAAGGAGAAAGTTTTTCATTCTCAAAAAGCGTGGAAGGAATTTGTAGACCTGAACATGCAATCGTATCTCTTCGCTATCCTGTTCTGTTTGGCAATTATGGGATACGCTTCTCCTGTCGAGGATGTATTAATATTTATACAAGGTTTAACTGGCTGCTTAGAGGTGTTCATCTATTAAAAATCCCCAAGATGTTGCCCACTCTGTTCTCAACATGGTTTTTCATCGTATGTGAGAAAAAGCATTCAAAACCTCTTCTACTTTAGACGGGCATCCGGGAACAAAACAGTGACCATGCTGCGCAGCGAATTCTCGAGTGCAATCGCCGATGCAAAGAACATCCGGAGCATGCTTCAATTGTCCACCACAATTTGAGATTGAATACCTGATGATGGTCAGAGGGGAGCAAAAAAGTTTGATTTTCTATTTCATCACCCACAATATCAACATCCAAAGGACCGATTCCCAATTTGCTCGCCATTTTTATATGCATCACCTTTGAGGCGGCAATTCCCATTATATTACAACATGCGCTGTCAACTTCTACTACATTTTTACCGCCAACTAACACGCCTGCTTTTTTCCTCATTCCCATCGTCCCCGGCCCATTTCCTCCTATGCCCACGATGCCATCCACAAGCGTCAAATCGGGCTTTACCAGCGTGGCGAGCCTTGCAATCGGCTCATGCAAGCTGAGTTTATGAAAAAGTCGCTTCCCTCCTCGTAGCAACAAACCTTTCTGGTTCTTCAAACCAAGGCTGACCGTAGTGTGAATATGGGTTTTCAGCTTCGCAAAATTGATGTAGTAGCGCTCAAACGCGATTTTTGGTAAGCTTAATTCGCCATATTCCCATGCGAAATTCACTCTTTCCGCTTTGTTCAGGTCTAACAATTTCACCCCCTTCTTCCTCGCAAGAGCAAAAAGTCCCGTCTCGCGAAACACTTCCTCCGAGTCCGCACCTGCGAGAGGTGAATCTGCAATCACTATGTCTTTCACACCTCCTTCTCTCAAATTTACTAAAACTTGTGGAAGGTTTGTTCCAAAGGAAATGAAACAGTGATCACAAAGTGTACGAAATGGAGGCATGGCTTATAGTCAATAACTTGCTTTTGTAATGGTAAGCGGGTAAAAGTTTATCTTTACAAAAGCTCATACTAGCTATTTAGTGTAGAAAATGTTGGACTCAGACAATCCCATAGTGAAGGAATATTTTCGGAAGATGGTAGGGGATGAGGGCCTGAAAATAATGGCGAATGTTCCGGAGGGTGAGATAACAGACGAGGAAATTGCAAAGTTGAGCGACACCAAGCTCACTGCGGTGAGAAAAGTTCTGTACCGGCTATATGAGAACCGAATAGCGGAATACCGGACGGAACGCGATGATAATAGCGGCTGGATCACCTATCTCTGGTGCTTTAATCAGGACAATGTTACGAAGATAATGGAAGAAGAAGCGGAAGTAGAGTTGGCGGAATTATATAATAAATTGGAATACGAGCGTGGCGGAGTTTTTTACCAGTGTAAATGTCAGCGTGTTTTGTTTGAAGATGCACTAGAGAAGGACTTCTGGTGTGAGGAATGCAACGCGAATTTCGAATTTTCTGATAACGGCGATTTGATAAAAAGGTTAGAGGCGGATATAGCTAAGATCGAGAAGTGGAAGAAGAAGATAAGAGGGTAATAAGAGACGAGTGCATAAAGTTACTGCGCGATGTCGGATGTGAAGTGAGGGTTATAGAACATTGTGTTGCAGTTTCCGAGCTCGCATTGGAGCTCGCTCGTCGTTATTTCTATGGCCGTGTAGACGGGGAGTTGATTTTTACGGGGGCTTTGCTCCATGATATTGGTAGGTGTTGCACACAGGGTATAGATCATGGTTTTGTAGGTGGAGAAGTAGCGAAAGCGTTAAAGTTGGATGGGCGAGTGGTAAGAATAATACAGCGGCATGTGGGCGCGGGAATAACAGCGGAAGAAGCAAAAGAGCTGGGGCTGCCCCAGGATGTAGATTTTATGCCTAGAACAATGGAAGAGAAGATAGTTACGCATGCAGATAACCTGATTGATGGGGTAAGGAGAACGAGCATAGAACTCGAAATAGCACATTTGAAGGCTAAATTAGGCAAAAATCATCCCTCTATAAAGCGGATGGCCGCGCTACATAAGGAAGTAACCGGGCTAAACGTGCATATGACGGATAATGGTAAAATATAAAAAACTCTAACTGCGTTCAGCTCGCTATCTATTCAATGCACCTTCTCTCTGCTTATCCTTCAGTTCTATCTTTGTTATCATAACATTTGACGGATGCATTGGTCGAGGCACTTCGGATAAATCAGACCTGGAAATAACAACGCCTTCCACAGTTATCATCTCCCGCTTCAGGTCTACAGTTCTCACTTTGCCTTCTTTACCTCTGCTATCGCCCCGCATTACCACTACCGTATCGCCTTTCCTCAGCGGGAAACTCCTTTTCCTATATTTACCGCGCAGAGCCTGTGAAAGAGCTGCACTCATGTACTTGTGTCGTATATGCAAAGGTGCATTATATCTTGCTTTCCTTTGTTTTCTCGGTTGCTTAGACATCTTAGCTTTCATTCTCATCTCCCTCCTTGACTATCTTCTTCAATTCTTATTAAGATTACCAAATAAAAAGGATTTGTTATGTCTATTAACTATGCTCGAATACGATGTTGTTGTGGTAGGTGGTGGGCCTGCGGGCAGTATGGCAGCGAAATATGCAGCAAAGGCGGGGGCTTCTACACTTATTATTGAGGCGGATGCGGAAATAGGTAAGCCCGTTCAATGTGCAGGGCTTATAAGTAAAAGAGCAATAGAAGAGAGCGAAACGAAGGATAAATCATTCATAAACAGCGAAATAAAAGGGGCTATTGTTCGTTCGCAGTCCCAGGAATTGATGATAGAATCACCGGATAAGTGCGCTTTTGCTATTAGGCGCGATATTTTTGATAATGTGTTGGCGGAAGAGGCGCAGAAAGAAGGTGCTGAGGTCATTTTGAGGCGCAGGGTTAAAAGTGTAACGAAAGGGGCAGGAGAGACAAAGCTACGGATAAGCACGGCGAATGGTGAAGAAGAAATAAACGCAAGAGTAGTTATTGGTGCCGATGGTGTGAAGAGCAAAGTGGCTAAAATGGCCGGGCTTAGTGTCGCAAAAAGCTTCCTGAACTGCGTGCAGGTAGAAGGGGTATATGAAACCGGAGATGCTTTTGTAGATTTTGCAGAGATATTCGTGGGTAAGACTATTGCCCCTGGCTTTTTCGCTTGGGCTATTCCGCTTGGAGCGGAAAACATCGCCCGTATTGGGCTATGCATAGACAAGCGGTTTTCCGCACTGTCAAACCCTTTGCTATACTTAAGAAGGAATTTGGCTGTGCATCCTATCATAGCGAAGCGATACAAAGGCGCCCGTTCAAAATTTACCGCGGGGGCTATCCCTGTTGGAGTCAGAAAGCGAGGGCGAACTGTAC
>CAZOEM010000106.1:0-7986 GCA_964578735.1 uncultured Halobacteria archaeon
CTGACTGTTTTGTGGCACTAAAAGGGTCGACTGTTTCAATTCAACGAAAGGCGGGAGGAATCCAATCGGATGATTCTTTTTCAAACTCTCAAGTTGTTCCAGAACAAGTTAGGGATTACACATATGGTTGGCTCATGCAATTTCGGTTAGATTTCGAATGCATCGTTGCTGGTTTCGACAAGGATAAAAATGCAAAAATAGTTTATATAACAGAAGAGGGAAGCACAATATCTGTAACTAATTTTGGAGTTGGTTCAATATGTTCAGGTTCGCCTTTTTCACAGATATACTTTGATCAATATAACTACGACATTTCAATACCTGAAATTGAAAGTTTGTTTTTTGCATATAAAGCAAAAAAATGGGCGGAAGCTCCAACTGGTGTGGGATTAAAAACGGATATTTTGATATTGAGAAAAGACCATACACCGGTAAAAATTAGGGATGAAGATGTATTAATGAGAGAAATCGGAGATACCTACAGCAAAGAAAAAGAAAAAAAATCTAAAATTAGGGAGAGTTTATTAATAAAGTTAATAAAAAGTAGTTTGGGGGTGTTAAGATGAAACCTACAATATTGACGCCCGAATGGGAAAAGAAAAAGAAGAAGACGGCAGAGGAATTAATGAGAAAGGGAGAGTTATTTTTCGATTTACAAAAACAGAAACAGAAACGCAAATTTAAAAAAGTTGTATAAACTATTAACGCTGTGATAAGCCATGGAGAGACGATGTAGCAACAAGGATGCCACGGACTTCAGTCCGTGGTGGCATGGTTGGGACTTCCTTTGGCTCCTTACTTCGAGATGCACACGAACAACTCACACCACTTCTTGCTACTAAAATATGCGAGGATGTCGTGTGCGCAGAAATATAATTTCATGCCTTTTTCCTTATTCTTCTGATAGTAGCACTTTAGTGAACGTTTCTCGGCATTTCCGAAAGGTTTTTCACCCAGTCTTCTTCTTCTGTATCTGTCCTTATTCCGGGTATATTTCTCTATATACGACCTTCTTAGCGCACCTCGGGCTTCCACATCCTTCGGCTTTACAAGGACATCCAGCATTACTGCTCGCACCGTGTTCGTAATGAGCCTCGTAAGAATCGTGATGTCCTCTGTTTCCTTGACGAGCCGCTTTTTCATTAAATGAAGATATGTCCTGCCCGCACAAAGGGGTCAATTGCCGTTCATTCACTATTTTCCTGTACATCCATGTGTGAGGCTGCTCTGCACTATAAAAACATGCATCTACCCATAGGTTCACACTTTGCTAATAACCTCTCCATGATATTTAAACTTTTCTATCACAAATCGCTCAATAGCGGTTATTTTCCACCTTTCTAAGTTGGATCTGAACCTATGGCATCCACTATTTCAATAATCCCACAGTCCATAGAGATATATTATCCGTCATTTTTAATCACATATCTCCGCTGGAATCTAAAATTAGCAGATATCATAATTTTTGGATGGTCTCTGTAAAGGTTATTTCCTATTCAATCACTTGATTGCAAGTTCTACTTGCTTCATTGATTCTAAAGCCGCTTGGGGAAAATGGCCATCATCATAGAGAGATTTGCGTTTATCTATTATCCTTTGATGTAACAATTCATCTAGGTCAATCTTTGTCATTCTATGCTACCCTCACTCTCCATGAATAATTGCATGGCTGATAACGTTCCGAACGTATCTGACGTTCTCCGAAGTGGAATTTAAGTGGAGCATAGCGGAGCCAGATGCGCTTTGTCATGGAAGTGTGCCAAATCAGTTTTAGCCTTTTATCCCATATTTTACCTTTATAGCTTCCAAATCTCGTTTCTTCGCTTCTGGGTCTTTGGTATATATCTCGCTCAATTTATCTCGAATCACTCTCATCATTCTTACAGCATTATTTTTGAAAGAAAGGGTTTTTATAAGCGGTTTAACGCGGTTTCCCAACACCAATGTAAAAAAAACCCTTTTCGCATTCCGCTTTATTATCTGCATTCCGACCATCTACCAGTACGGACATGCGCATTTTGGCTTTTAGCAAATTTAAATCCAGGTTGAGATATTCCTTATGCGGTGTAACGAGCACGATAGCGTCAGCGCCGGTGATTGCTTCGTCTAGGTCGCTAGTGAACGGAATATCAAAATCGCGCACATAAGGATCATGAAATACTGGCTTTACACCTTTTCTCACTAATAACTCTGTGGTCTCTGCGCTCTCCGCGGTGATAAATCACGGTATTTTTAGACAGTGCCGGAAAATACAATAAATAAATAAATAAATAAATAAATAAAATTATCCATTCTAAATAAACATAGATATATATGCAAGATACGAAAATGAGAAGCGCAACTATAAAAAGGGAGACGGAAGAGACGAATATTGTGGTAGAATTGAACATTGACGGTACGGGCACGCATGAAATAAGCACAACGCTAAAATTCTTTGACCATATGCTCGCTTCCTTCTCGAAGCATGGATTTTTTAATCTGGTAGTGAAGGCGGAGGGCGATTTGAAGCACCATATTATAGAAGATACCGGGATTGTTTTGGGTGCGGCATTTAAGGATGCACTTGGGGGATCGGACGGGAGAGAAAATACGCGGAGGTTTGGTTATGCTATTATTCCCATGGACGAGTCCATTGCACGATGCGCAGTGGACATAGGCGGAATAGGCGGTGATGGTAGACGATATACAGTGTTCGAGGCGGACCTCAATAAAGAACAAGTAGAGGATGTTAGCACGGAGAACATCCCGCATTTCATCTCCTCTTTCGCCACTCATGCTAACTTCACTATCCATGTCTATGCAAAGGGCGAGAACGAACACCACAAAGTAGAGGCGATATTTAAAGCACTGGGAATTGCGTTAGATAAAGCTACGCAGAGGGAAGAAAGAAGGAACGTGAGCGATTGAAACGGATGTGGACCGAAAAGTACAGGCCAAAGCAGTTGGACGATATTTTAGGGCATGACGAGGTGGTGAAACGACTAAATGGTTTTGTCATGGAGAAAACGGTGCCAAACCTATTGCTCTGGGGTCCAAAAGGAACAGGCAAGACTTCTTTGGTTTATGCACTTGCAACTGAGCTCTATGGTGACGATGAGAACCTCCTGCGTATAGAATGCCGGGATTTTATTGAACAGCGTAAAAAATGGTTGAAAGCGGATAAGAGATTCAAGTTCTTTTACGACGAGCAGAAATCAGCAATAAACATATTTAAGGCGATGATAAAGGAATACGCATCGTTGTCACCCCTAAATGCTCCGTTCAAGCTATTATTTTTCAGTAATGCTGATTATCTTCCGGTATATCTGCAGCAAGGTTTACGAAGAGTTATGGAACAGAGCAGTAAAACCTGTAGGTTCATCTTCGCCACCACAAAGGCAACCAGTGTCATTCCCGCTATAAGATCAAGATGCCTGAACTTCCGCTTTGCCTCTTTAGCAGAAAGCGGTGCGTTTGGTACCTTGATAAGGCTAATATCTGATGCGGAAGGGCTAAAAATCACGGACGGTGGGTTAAAGGCACTGAATGGATATGCGAGAGGCGATGCAGGCGTTGCGATAAACATGCTAGAAGCATCAGCAACAAACTCGGCCACTATTGATGAAGACGGGCTAGAGGTGGTAGCGCAAAATGCGTTCTTCCAGAGAAGAACAGCAGAGGAGTTGATAGATTCGGTGTTCGCATCTAGACATAAAGACGTGCGGGCTGGGTTAGAATTCTTGATACGCGAGGAGCGAATAGAGGGGAAGGAAATTCTGGTTGAGATACATGAGGCATTGCGAAGGAAGATGAGAGCAGAGCGGAAAAAGTCATCGAAAATATTCGCACGGCTTATGCTATACGAAGGCGAAGCGGATTTTAAACTTTGCTATTCTTTAAATACTATTATCCCTTTAGAAGAGATGATGATGAAAATGTCAATGGGGGTGAAGTAAAAGATGGTGTCAACGGCAAAATTCTGGCGGGAGCAAGCATCGCGTTATAATTTAGAGGGAACGCACTGCTTGACTTGTGGTAGTTTCTTTTTCCCGCCGCGTATCATGTGCCCAAAATGTAGACGTGAGGGGAATATCGAGCGTTATCAATTCAGAGGGACTGGCGAGGTTGTTACCTATACTACGGTTTATCAAGCGCCGAAGAACCCCAACCGGCAAACACCTTATACCCTGGCGACTATCAAGCTCGATGAAGGTCCTCGTTTACTTTCTGAAGTGATATGCGAGCCAGAAGAGATAGGTACTGGGATGCGGGTCCGTTCGGTGTTCAGGAAGATAGGCGAAGAGGGTGCAAGGGGCATGATTTATTATGGGACGAAGTTTGTGCCTGCGTAAAAAGAACCACGAGATTAACACAAGATAGAAACAAATGTTAGACGAGAAAATAAGAGGATATTTGGAGAACAAGTTAGGAACACACGTTAAAATAGAAAGCGTAAAGGGTCTGGAGTCAAAGCAGGGTGAAGAAATAAAGGGGTTTGGGTACGGCAAGCCATACTTTATAGTCTTTGAGACGGGAGAAGGGGAGAGGAAAGAAGTGGTTATCTCCTCGATGAAAGGGGATGGGTTTGGGCATGACCATCTCTCTGACCGTGCACAAATATTAATCTGGCAACACCACGCATTCAATACGCTGCCGAAGCACGTCAAATCGCTCGATGTTGGCTACTTTACGAAAAATGGTGGGATGGAATCAGCAGGTGATGCAGAAGAATATTTCATTGTCTGCGAGAAAGTAGACGGTGACGAGTACGCTATGGACCTGGATAGATTAAGAGAAGGCGGGGATTTAAGAAAAGTGGATGAAGATAGAGCCTCTGCTCTGGCTTCTTATTTGGCTGATATACATGCGGTCAAAAAAGCCGATGCCGGACTCTATGTGCGTAGATTACGGGAGTTGGTAGGGCATAGCGAATGTATCTTCGGACTCACAGACAGTTATCCAGCAGAAAATGAGTTCATAACGAGCGACGAGCTGAAGGATATAGAGAAGAAATGCATAGACTGGCGATGGCAACTGAAGGAGCGAACGGGAAGGTTGTGCATGGTTCATGGCGATTTCCATCCCTGGAATGTCCTTTTCCGCGAAGGGACTGATTTTACGGCGCTTGACAGAAGTAGAGGCGAATGGGGCGAAGCTGCTGACGATGTATCCTCGATGACCATAAATTATCTCTTCTTCGGACTTCTTAAAACCAATGGTGCAGAAGTGGATAAGGATTTTATGCGATTGTTCACGATGTTTTTCGATGTGTATCTCGAAAAGACGGGCGATTATGAATTGTTGGAAGTGATACAGCCATTTTATGCGTTTCGAGGGCTCGTAGTTGCCTCTCCTATCTGGTACCCGAACATATCGGCTGATACAAGACTGAAATTGTTCAACTTTATTAATAATGTGCTTGATACGGAGAAGTTTGATTATAAGAATGTGGCAGGGTATTTGGGATGATGAATGTGGATTAAACCTTTTCTAAATGTTTGATGGTAAAGCTTTTCTTTTTAAGAAAAGATTTGTGAAAATCTGTGTAATCTTGTTGTTTGCTAGAAGTGCTTATCACTAGTCGTATTTAAAGCGGTATTCCAAGCTCTCTGCTGTATTACCGCTCTGATCTGTACTATTCGCAACGAAATAATAGGTTGCGTCCGGCAATAATCCGGTTAGCGTTATCACATGGTCCTTGACAAACAGCACATCTATGCTTAGCTCTGTATACGCTGTGGAGTTCACACCGTATTTCAGCACGCTATCTGCGAACTCATCTGTTTCCCATGTTATCTTCGCTGAGTTGTTTGCCAGGTTTATTACGGATATATCTGTGATTACAGGCGGTATCGTATCAGCCATGAACTCTTTTGGATAGGTTAGCGCTTCGCAAAGGTTGGTGTTTGCAGATACAAATATCAACCTACTCGGTACAACTGTGTGCGAAAGATTAGCAAGTGCCACCGGGGCTGTATTCAAATCAGCGTAATAAACGGTATTTGCGTATTCTGCTGTTATTCGCGCCGTTACGATGTTCGTTACATTTGTCAATTCTGTTAAAAATGTCAGAACGTTATGGTAGATTGTATTCGCATATTCTACCGTTACTCGCGGTGTTACATTGTCCGTTGTATTAATCAGCTTTGGGGGATATTCTGAGGTGACATTCCATATGGTATCTGCATCTTCGATTACTATCTGTGATGCACTTGCCGCCGTTAGCGGGACACAGAGTACTGAAGCCAGAATTAGGCTTTTGCTTTAATCTTCCCTTTTTCTGTTATTATCTCTATTCTCATTTCTGTCTGTTCCCGTGCTATTTTATCAGCATCGTAGAACATTATTTCATGTTGTATCTTTTTAAGTGCCTTAACAATGAGAGATTCTGTATTCAGCGTATATAGCGTTGTTTTTGAATGATCATAGCATAAACCGCGATGATGCTCTTATTCTCCTGGTATCCTCTTCTAATCCACTCAATACTTCGTTATCCTTCAAAAGACCGAAAAAATCCACTAAGTTCGCTTCCCTTTTTTTAGGTATCAGCCTTTCTACTACATCACCAAAGCTCTCATCTTCTCTTTTCATGCTCTTTAGATTTTTATATAAATCTTCCCTTATCAAAATTGTTTTTGTTCCCATGCTATTATGTTACGCAAACACTGCGGAATATAAATAGCAAGCCTGAATCTTTTGTAAATTATTTATAATAAAAATGAATATTTTCGACTACCATGAATTATCCTTCTTATCTCATATACTCGATTGTTCAATCGTTTTATCATTTCTTCATGACTTATTCGCTTAACCCCTGACTCACTTTGTTGCTCTGCGATACTAAGTTTTGGGTAGAGTTCTAGAAGTGCTTCTTGCTTTTCATATCGTGTGATACTCATCACTACAAGATCTCCTTTCCCATTCTTGGTGATGTATACTGGCTCTCCTTCTTTATGGCAAATCTTTGAGATCTCATCGAATTTATCTCGAATATCTGATATGGGTTTGATAATCGCCATTGGACCACCTCATATATCATTACAATGATAGGATTATAAATATCTTTTGATAATGTTACATTGTCCGTTGTATTAATTAGCTTCGGGGGATGATCTGATGTGACATTCCAAAAGGTATCGACATCTCCAAAAAATGCAGAAAGCGAAGTGACAGTACTTTTATATGGACAAAGTACTAAATTAAAATAGGGGGGATGAATATGGCAGTCGTAACGAGAAAGAATCAGATCACGATTCCGAAGAAGATACGAGAATCATTGAATATCGAGGAAGGGGATCGTGTTGAACTCGTGAAGAATGAGCGGTGCGAGTATATCCTGAAGAAGGTGACGAGAGATAAAGAATGGTATATAAAAGCGCTAAAGCAGTCAGCAGGCATTCTAAAGATGGAGAAAAAGGAAATGCGGGAGCTACAGGGGCTGATTGGGGAGAGTATGCGTGTCTGAAGTATTCTTTGATACTAAGGTCTTGCTCAGAATATTTAACGAAGAGGCAGGATTTGAGGAAACGATAGAGGATATAGCAGAAATCAAGAGTAGCGGGCATAATCTAAATATATCAGGTATAACGCATTTTGAATTGTTATTGGGCTATTATCTCTATGGAAAGAGTAATGATTTTTTGAAAGAGTATGGGGATCTGAGGGATGCTTTAGAGATATAGATCATTGATCTCACGGTTAATGATGTTGAATTGGCAGCGGCGTATTGTAGAAGTAAAAGCAAGATTAGGGACTATTTTATAGGCTCTACGGTGAAAAATAGAAATGGGTATCTCCTCACATATAACCTTGCTGATTTTACGTGGATGGAAAATGTACTCACACCTCGTCAATTTCTAAGCATTGAGTAAGTTCTCGTTGTATATAAAGTATAGTTTCTACCTATAAATTTAATTTAGGACGCAGATTTACACGGATTTACACTGATACATTTAATTTGACAATGTCAAATTAACACGATTTCCAAAAATGTGTTACAAATGATAA
>CAZOEM010000107.1:0-4564 GCA_964578735.1 uncultured Halobacteria archaeon
TATTACAGCTATCTCACGAATAGCGAGACGCTCCGGACCCGAGACGTTCAAAAGCGGTATTCGAAGCGATGGGGATAGAAAATTTCTTCAAAGTAGCTCAGAAATCACTGGAATATCAGGAATTTCCCATGCACTTCGCGGGATGCCGTCAGGTCGCATATCGCTCTTTTGTTCATACAATTCTTGGTTTTGAACCTTTTCAAGCAGTATGTGCTGGAGAAGAAGTATCACAAAGCGCAACTGAAGACGCTTCGAACACAGGTGTTCGACGTATTTGATAAAAAATTAAATTCTAATTGCCTGTTAAGTTGTATCTCTAAGCTTTTCATGCAATACTGTAAGAGTATCAAATATATAATTATGTAACATAATTAAGCTGTTGCGACACTAGTATAGTCATGGAAAAGGTAGGTGATATCAGATGCCCTAAAACCCAACCCATAACCACTAAAGCCAAAGAAATATATAAGCAAGGACACTATATACATATTGTCCGATTCTAATATTTACCAGTGAAATCAAAAAAAGAGGAGGGGTAAAAGAAGAGATGGTGAAAAGGAAAAGAGTGGCTAAAGATAGTAGTAGTAAGCGATGGCAGAAAGCGATAGTGGGCTTATTAATGGCCGCTATAATGATTGGTTCGGTGATTGCACTATTTTCACTATGATTCCACAGTTGTGAAGTGCAAAAACCACCGTTTTATGTTCCGAAATTGCTTGAGTTACTAATGGCCATGCAGAAACAAAAACAGTAAAGCTTAAAAAGTAAAAAAAAGAGATAGGAAATAGGAATAGAAAGGGGTAAAGATGGAAGAGATAAAAAAAGGTGGGCTTGTCGACATCTTCGACTTGAAAAATGTGGATATACACATAGGTGAAGTAATAGATGAGGGCGGGGGCGGGGGAGAGGAAGAATGGGAGTCAATGGGGCCCCATCCAATGCCGCGCATCGCAACGCTTCGAGACTGGGACTTCAAGCTATTGAACCGTTACAAGCCGTTTTACGCGCCTATCTGCGACATGTGCTGTCTTTGCACGTACGGGAAATGCGACCTCACGGGTAACAAGAAGGGAGCTTGTGGAATTCGGATGGACGCACAGCAGGGGAGAATTGTCCTTCTTGCTTGTTTAGTGGGCTGTAGTGCACATTGTGGTCATGGTAGGCATCTTTTACATGATATGATAAAGAAGTTCGGTCCGGACGTGCCGATAGATTTCGGACCCGAAGTGGATATAGAAGCGCCCTTAACGCGGTTGATATGCGGAATAAAACCGAAGACAATCGGCGATTATGATCAAGTATTCAGTTACGTAGAAGAACAGATAGTTCAGTTAGCAGACGCACTTCACACAGGGCAGGAAGGCTCGTACATGGACTTCGAGTCGAAAGCGTTACACATGGGTATGCTCGATTCACTGAACAAGGAGGCGGCGGATATTATTCAGATTGCCTGTTATGGGATGCCAACGAGCTTACCGGGCGGCGGACCTGACGTTCCTTTGGTTGATGTGGGTATAGGTACAATAGATACAAATAAACCTGTTATTATTGTTATCGGGCATAACGTACCGCCGGCTGCCGATATAGGCGTGTATTTAACGGAAAACGACCTGGAAGACAAAGTAGAACTCGGTGGAATCTGCTGTACCTCTATTGACACCACGCGAGTGTACACCAAAGCGAAGATAGTATCCGCACTTGGCCGGCAACTGCGAGTACTGCGGGCTGGCATTGCGGATGTTGTCGTAACAGACGAGCAGTGCATCCGTGCAGACGTATTAGAACTCTGCCAGCGTGTTCAGTCGCCTATGATCGCAACGAACGACAAGGCAATGCACGGGTTGGTGGATCGCACTGACGACGACCCGAATAAGATAGTGGACGACCTGGTTAGCGGCCGGGTACCCGGAGTCATAATACTCGAGCCTGACCAGGTAGGCGAGGTTGCGGTGAGGACTGCGCTCCAAATGGATAAGAAGAGAAGGTCGCTAAAGTTTATACTCAGCGATGACGAATTCAAATATTACGTGAATGACTGCATCCTATGCGGGAACTGCACACTTGCATGTCCTAACGGGCTTTATATTGGCGAAGCGAATAAAAGTGCCGCTGCGGGCAACATAAAGCCACTTGCCGACTTGTTCGACATCTGTGTCGGCTGCGGTAGATGTGAGCAGGTATGTAAGAAGCATATCCCGATAGTAGATGTGATGACAAAAGCGGCGTATCCACAGTTGAAAGAAGAGAAAGGGCGGATGCGAATAGGTCGAGGTCCTGTCTGGGACAGTGAGATAAGAAAAGTGGGTGCGCCCATTGTCCTCGGGACTATTCCAGGTATTATAGCACCGATAGGCTGCGGCAATTATCCCAATGGTACGAAGGATGCGTGGCTTATAGTGAAGGAATTTGCAGAACGAAATTATATCGTTACGCTGACGGGTTGCATGGCGATAGATTGTGCGCTCTGGAAAGACGAAGAAGGGAAAACGATATACGAGGCGCATCACGGCGGGTTTGCCGGTGGCGGCGTCCTGAACATTGGTTCGTGCGTTTCCAATGCGCATATACACGATGCCGCGATAAAAGTGGCAAGTATATTCGCAGGACGACCATTGAGGGGTAATTATGAAGAGATCGCAGATTATATTCTGAGCCGAGTGGGCGCATGTGGTGTCGCATGGGGCGCGATGTCACAGAAGGCGGCTTCTATCGCTACGGGCTTTAATAGGCTTGGAGTTCCCGCAGTGGTAGGACCGCATGGTGCGAAATACAGAAGGGCGTTTATGAGTCGCCCGGACATAAAAGAAGATTGGACGCTAATAGATGCTACTGATGGTTCCGAGGTTTATGTCGAGCCGGGTCCGCAAGACCTACTTGTGGCCTGTGAAACGGTAGAGGAAGCGCTGCCGATGATAGCAAAACTATGCTTCCGACCTTCGGATACTGATCGTGGGCGTTCTATAAAACTGACACATTACATAGACCTCAACTTGAAGTATCTCCATGCATATCCTTCTGATTGGCATCTCTTCGTAAGAGCTGCAAGTGACCTCCCTATTGCTACGCGGAACGAACTATTGAAGAAGCTAGAGGACGAGCAAAGCTGGAAGATAGATTGGAAGAAGAAGAAGATAGAGAAAGGACCGATTAGGGGATACAATCCTTCTTTTAACCCGACGAATTTGGAAAGATTGGTAAGGGAGAAAAAGTAGGTGGAAATGGGAGAAAGGAGAAGAGAGAAAGGGGAGAAGAGCAGGGAAAAAGGAGGAGGGGAATAAAGAAAATGGAAGTAGCATTTGATGTGGCAAATGTCTCAGGACCTGAAATGGGTGGGATTGCACCGCCGGAAGTGATAGGGAGTTATATATCGAGTGCAAGGAAGCCCTTACTCGTGGTTGGCTCAGAGATGCTGCGAGACAATTCCTTTGTGGAAATAGCGATAGAAATAGGTAAAAAGGGGATACCCATAGCAGCAACGGGACACAGCATGAGAGGTTTTGTAGAAAACGAATACACCGAGAACGTATACTATTACAACTTGCATGAACTCACCAATTGTTTACGCGACCCGAACTGGAAGGGCCTGGATGGAGCGGGGAATTACGATTTCGTGATCTTCTATGGCATCATCTATTATTACGCATCGCAGATGCTTTCGTGTCTGAAGAATTTCGCAACTGAGCCTTTGGTGCGTACGGTTTCTATTGATCGATATTACCATCCGAATGCGAGGATGAGTTTCACGAATATCATGCCGAGGATGGAAGAAGAGTATAAGGATATGCTGGATAAGTTGGTAGAAAGTATAAAGAGGTGATTACCATGGTAAAAGACAAAGGGAACATAACGGATCTAGAAGCAGAAGTGATATATAACGGTCTGTGCTGCTACTGTGGCTCTTGTGGTGCATTCTGTAAAGAATACATAACTTATGAGAATGAGAGACCCGTGACGAAGAAGAAATGCTATGAGATACACGGTGCGTGCTATGATTTCTGTCCACGGACGTTCTTCGCGCCTCTTGAAGTAGAACGGGCTGTGTTTGGTGAGATAAGAACCGATAACCTTTTGGGATACTACAAGGGGGACATATTAACCGCAAGAGCGACTGATAAAGCGATAATAGAGAAGGCACAAGATGGCGGAGTTGTATCGGCATTACTGGTATTCTTGCTTGAGCACGGAGATATAGACGCCGCGGTGGTATCAAAGACGTCTGAAGACTGGATAGCGGAACCGTTCGTAGCAACAAAAAAGGCGGACATATTAGCTGCTGCCGGGTCAAAATATACACAGTGCCCTTCGGTATCTGGTGTTGGAGATGCTTTTGAACAGGGCTATAAAAATGTCGCTCTCGTCGGGTTGCCATGTCACATACAGGGTATGAGGAAGGTACAACTGTCAAAGGGATTTGATGTCGGTGCTGACAGGGTGAAGTTACTGATTGGGCTACTCTGCTCAGAAACCTTTGACATGCCGATGCTAAAGAATAAGCTGCTAGAGTTGGGCACGCGGATAGAAGATGTTAAAACCGAACACAAACGACGATTGGCCAAAGCCGAGA
>CAZOEM010000107.1:4574-7858 GCA_964578735.1 uncultured Halobacteria archaeon
CAACATAAAGAAGGGTAGTTTCATCGTTTATACAAAGGCGGGTAAAGAGCTAAAAACGCCGATAAAGGATATGCGTGACTGCGTGCGTGAGGCATGCGGCTATTGCTACGATTTTGCTGCCGAGTTCGCTGATGTGTCTGTTGGTTCAATAGGCTCTGAATTTGGATGGTCAACCGTGATAACGAGAAGCGATGCAGGTAAGGTACTGGTGAAGAGAGCGGAAGCGGAAGGAGAGATAGAAACGAAGAAGCTTTCAGAAGCGCAGCTAAAGGGCGTGAGGAAGCTTGCTTCGTATAAGAAGCGGGGTAACTTGAAGAATATTTACGAGAAGGCAGAACCCATCAGGATTCTGAATATGCAGGTGGAGCCGGAAATGCTGGAGTCGTTCTTAGGCGGGGAGTAATCGCTCAAGGATTGGAGCAGCCAAAAAGGAAAGGCGGAGAAATAAAGGGGTTAAATTAAATTTTAACCCCTGTATCCTATTCCTTTATCTTGATTGGCAATTCAGATCAGCACAAATTCCGGTATGATTTTGAAGATTCTTAAGCTATGCCGAGGCGGCGGATAGAAAACTTTAAATAGTTGCACTTTCAAGTAGGTACTATCAAGTCAAATGCGCTGACAAAGTGTGAAGATGAAAAAGGAAGAACTAGTACACCTGCATATGCTATTGGCACAGTTGAAGCGGTATTGTGAAGAGAATAATTTGAACTGTGATTTCTCGGAGTATAACGAGATGGACATCTCGCCTTTCCAGGTGCACCGGAGCAAGGAAGATCACAAGCAGGCGATATTTCTCCTTGTAGCTGAACTTGCCTCGCTAGCGTCAAAGTGATATTATGCGTTCTCGTGAAAATCCGTGTGATCTTGTGGTTTGCTTGCTACAAATACGATTAGTTTAATATCCGTATATACTCATAAATCCCCTCTGCAGCTTTATTAACGTCCAAGACAAGTTGTGTCGGTGATTTTCTAACACTCGGAACCAATTTCAATAAACGCCCCCTGAGTTCTTTATATTCACATTTGATATCAATTCAATATGGCAATATACATTAATTATGTGCTAGAGCGATTATCTACCCTGGAAACAGAATCGGGTGGATATTATGGTATCGAAATCACAAAGCTGTCCAAAGAACTGGGTGTTACGCCACAAGGACTTAGAAAGCGAATATCTGAGTAGAAAAGAAGCATAAAAGAATTTTGTAATATAGGATATTTAGGACAACGTCCCCCTTCGGTGACACTCGATGAGTTCATAGAAATAGAAGCACGCATGCATTCAAATCCAATAGAAGTAAAAAGCCATGTCCTCGAGGATATCAGAGCGGATCGTCTTAATAAGGGAGTGCAAAACCTGCCGTCATCCTCATTTTATCGGGCAATGAAACAAACAGACCTGTAACAGTTTTTATCCGATACAAAATACTCATGGTTCAAAGTGAGAAAAATTAATATTCCTGGTGATTATTCTGTATCATCATGACGAAAGAAACACGCTTTCAACCTTGTTCACATTCTCAAACCTGAAAGCATATGGAGGAGCTGATTTACAGGAGATATTCAATCGCCTTGTGAACACAAGGAAATACGTTGAAAAGAATGGTGTAGCACCTTTTGAATTCTATCCCCAGATCCTGACCAGAGGACGTCATCTGAGAAGCCTTTTATCCTCTATCTCTCCACATCGGCAGGAAAAAACCCCGGCAATGATAAGTTTTGAAGCGCAATTGGCGTATGTAGTCGAGTGCACTGACTTGTTTGTAAATGTGGTTCTCCACCGAAAAGGGAAAATCCATCAATCGATGAATGCACGCAGACAGAAAGTAGAAAACCGGATAAGAAAAGAGGAATTGGAAACCATCCGAAATAAAAACAGGGAAATGGTGCTGGCTCAGAAATCTGATATGGAGACCATCCATAAGATCGCATATCCAGCAGTTGATGAAAAAATCAGGGCTTGATTTGAACTTCTAAGAGAAAACAAAAACACTTACGAATTTCTCATTGCATTGTTTAAGGAATTCACGGAAGACGGGTTGAATGAATTCCATTTCCATCTGGACGAAGGAAAGAGATTTTTCGATTTAGCCTGTGGAGAAACGGATTGGAAGTATTGGTCGGATAAAGATAAACGAGCCCTATTGAAGAAACCAGATATTATCCGGGCGATTGATCTCGAGAACGAGGATGTTGCACGGATAATAGCTATCGACAGGGTAATCAAATATACCAAAATGGATGAAGAGGACGAGGATTGCATTCCTTCTTCGTGGAACAACCTGTCAGAAGTCCTTCATTTCATATCTAAATATGTCCGTGAAAATACTCCCGACCGATTCGATGAGCACGTAAATCTCTTCAGAGAACAGACAGATGGGATGTTCACCATCGAATATACCGAAGAGGAATTCGCTGAGAGGTTATACGTGGCAATAGGGTTCCTTGGTGGAAATTTTAGATACAGGGATTCAGAGCGTTTTTGGAACATCCGCTATTTCATCCAGCGATATCTGACAGAACAGTCTTTAAGGTCGGAATTGAAGTTCATACATCGCTGTATGGAAAAATTAACCGGGAATATTGTTGAAGGCGTTGTTATAGATACAATGGGGATCGATGGGAGGAAGAAGAGCATCCTTGCCTCCTATCACGGAAGATACCACACAATCGGTTCGGCTGATTTAAGGGCGGTGTCTACCGATATGTCACCGCTGTATTCAGGCGGTATTCGATCAATAGATTCAGAAGCGATGAACAAAATCGGCAAGCTGCTTCGAGATGAACCGATTTTAGGCCGTGTGATGGCGTCAAAGAGACATATCTAGGTGGATGGTTTGAACGTTAGAAAGATTGTGGAAGACCCGGGGCATCTGATATTGTACAACATCAGAAAGAGCATTTTTCCTATTTATGAGATCTGTGAGTTGGTTGAGAGATCAAATTACCTGAAGAGAAAAACAAGAATTTTGGAAGGAAGTAAAGCAAGGGTTGAGAGTCCTAACGTTGGTCTTTCATTGATAGCCGCCGAATTGGTTATAAGTGTCGCTGGGCTATATCACACGCTAAATGGCTGGTCAGGTCCTGAAAGTCCTTTTAAACTCTCGGATATTCGATTATTCATCCCTGCTTGAGGATCCGAAAAAAGTTCCGACTGCTGGAATTATACCGACACAACTTGATTGAGTACAAATATTTACACATATACCCAATGTCTCTTTAGTGGTGAGGCAGGGAAATGAGTAATTTTCAAGAAAAGATTAGTTTTATCTGGGACCTGG
>CAZOEM010000108.1:0-7836 GCA_964578735.1 uncultured Halobacteria archaeon
ATAAAAGAATGTTTGACTTTTAATAATGAGCCGGAGCTACGTACACGACTTGAACTCGATGTTGACATTATTCTTGAAGACCTGGGGGACCTCTTAGTGGTCAAAGACGGTCGCTATGCCTTTGGTGACGATCCCGAGACCAGATTTGTAAGGACAAAAAGGTGGAGTGGAGCTCAAAAAAAGTGGGTAAACGTTCAGTTCATTCCCGGTGGAAGCCTCAAAGGTCCCTTACGTAACCGTGCGGAGCAGATTCTCAGAACACTTGTTCCAAATTCTGCTTGTGATCCTACCGAAAGCGGTGGCTGCGGCTCATGCGCGATATGTGAGCTTTTTGGCTTCAGTAAAAAGGAAGGAGAAGAAGGACAAAGAGGTAGGTTAACGGTAGAGGATGCTTACCCTATATCAGAAGAAGAAATACAGGAAAAGAAATTTGATTTTGTGGCTATTGATCGGTTCACTGGCGGTGCGCTGGAAAAGGCAAAGTTCGATGCAAGAATAGCAACAGAGGGTTGTTTTACAAGCCGGCTTGTAGTGGAGAATCCGAAACTTTACGAATTAGCGCTCATCGCTCACCTCTTCAAGGACTTCTATCTGAAGGACATTAGGCTGGGCTATGGGAAATACAAAGGATTTGGTAGGGTAAACGGTATTCTACGGGAGGTCCGTTTGCTTCAAACCCGGGAAGACTGCGGATTGATTGATAGTCTTAATTTGATGAAAGTATTCTCGGAAAACAACGGTTACTGGCAAAGAATCGGCATCTGGCACGTCCTGACTATCCCAGCGGAGGAATTCCGTAATGGAAATAACTACAAGCCATTGCCTGAAGTACGCAACTTGCGAGCGATCATAGAGAGCCTTGACTCGGCTTTTAAAGAATTTGTTGATATTGTCTTAGTACTGAGAAAGAAGGTAGAGGAGTAATGGAGATGAATAGTTTATATCTATATGGAACTGAAATATCAGTTAGTGGCTTGAAACAATTTCTGAGGAAGATAGAGCTCGCTTTCAATTATATCCTCCTTGAATTTTACGATAATGTCATCTTCGAAAAGTTCGATTTGAAGTTTGTAAATGACGCGGATGTGCTAAATCGAAGTCGTGCCTTTAGCAATGACTATGAGCTAAAATGGAGACGCAAAGGCGATAAATTTGTAGTTGCTCTTACGTCAGAGAAAGCATTGACCGGTAATGTAACACAAGAATTTGACGGTGAGCCTCTCGGGGTAACCTATGCCAAAAGAGTACCAGAAGAGGGATTCCTTCTGTGGGGTGAGTATCTTGATCAGGCTGAGGTAAATGGAAAGGTGAGGCATCGATGGTTTGAGAAAAGAATACCACAGCCTCAATTGTATCCAGTTGATGATGAGAGTGCATATATTGGCTTGAAAATTGTCGATTATTATGATGACGAGGGGCGGCTGATAGCTCGAAGGCTCATAAAGCCTTATAATATAGCAAAGGAGGGCGAATGAATGGCTACTGGGACTGTGAAATTCTATGATGTGAAGAACGGTTTTGGATATATCAAGATGGATGACAGAACAAGAGACGTGCGCGTTGAGAGGGAAACTCTTAACGAATTCGTCCCAACGAAGGGGGAACGTATTAAATTTAGGATTCATACCACACAGAACGGAAAAAGATATGCCAAAGATATAGAGCCACTTGGCCGTGGTCAGCAGTTCATAAATCCCTACAACTTTATCAGGCCAGACGATGTGGTGAATAAAGATGCGCCAATATCCCATCATCAATTTGTCGATCCTAATGGCGAAAAAAAGCACCATTCAGGTCAGATTATCTGTAATCTTCACATAGAAACACCGATTTTTATCCCCGATCCGGAAAAGGCGGGATACAGAACGGTAGATCAAATCCATCTGCCTGGTGATTGGTCGTGGGAAAATGATTCGATGGAGGTGCTTTTTAAAGAGACAGGGGACGGCTCTGTAAAAGTGATTTGTGAATGGACGGAAAGAGATTTAGAACAATCTGAACCAATTACTCTGGATGACATAGACCAAATAAAAGCAGGGGAACGAGAAGGGTATGGGGTCTTACACAAAGGAATAGGAGATCAAAAACACTATCTTGAAACGGAATTGCCGCTCAAGAAAGGTCACAAGGTGATGAAGTTCTTCCGAGTTCACGATAAACCAGCTATTCCACCGACTTCTCTTAAGGGGATGATACGCAGCATCGCAGAAGCTCTGTCCAACTCTTGCTTTTCACAGTTTGACATCAAAAGACTTTGCCACCGTCAGATAGGATATGGAAGTAGAGCAACGCCTGCTATAATTTTAGGTAAACCCGAAGGAAGCAGAAGTGGTAAGATCGGACTCTTAGATGATGAGAACAACCATTACCATGCATGGATCCCAGCCTATCATGAACACAACAATTTGATCGTTACTTCAAGCAATACAGGGAATCCGGTTTTCGTGACGATAGTGCAAACTAGACACCCTCGCAGAAACTTTCCTTACTTCAAGGTAATAGATATACAAAATAACCTTCATACGCTTAAGGGGTCAACTTCAGACAAGTATCAAGGTATCCTGAAGATTACAGGGAATAATGTTGAGGGAAAGCATGACGAGCGGGTATTCTTCAGCGAAAAGTATCAAACTGATCTTGGAGATCGTTATCTACAATTTTGCAATGATAAAAGCAAGTGGGCAACCTATCTAGACAAACTTAAACAGAAAGATTTTAACTTAAACCACCAAAAAGACTACAATGAGCTAATTGAAGAACGAGAGAACCGCCGAAAATTATCTCATGAACCAGGAGCTGCCGGCAGAAGCATTGAAAAAACAAAATTACAACACAACAAACTATCAGTAGGCGATCTTGTCTATGCATATTTTGATCCCAGCCGAAATCTTACAGGTATGTTTCCAGTCCTTGTTCCACTTTTTTGGGACCAAAATAGCCCATACGATTTACTTTGCGATCTCTCTGACGATCTGAAACAGTGTAATGATCTGAATAGCCTCTGTCCGTGCTGTCGTCTCTTCGGTATGGTCTCTGGTGATGAACGAGGTCAAGCGCTTGCCGGCAAAGTAGCTTTTACCATCGCGTGGTGGACTAATGATAAAGAACCCTCATGGGTTACTAAAACACTCCAGATGCTAAACACACCACATTCAACTTGCGAACAGTTCTATTTGGTTGATGGAGCAAATAATATAAAGGTGGTTCGGTATGATGATAGATTTGAAGAAGGTGCGAAAGTTGGAAAGCTTAGAGGAAGGAAGTTCTACTTTCACCACCAGATCAAAGACAAGTATGCTTATACCAAAGACACAGATAGAATGAACAGTACAGTCGAACTTCTGACAGAAGGAACCTTTAAGTTCACCGTCGATTTTCATAATCTGACGGATTATGAACTTGGTTTGCTGCTTTATTCGCTGGAGTTAGAATCTGATCTACACCACAAACTGGGCATGGGCAAGTCGCTGGGACTGGGCTCCGTGAAGATAACTATTGATAAACTGTTGCTTATTAACCGAGAAAAACGTTATCGCACAATTTTGAGTGATGGCATTCGCAATGAAGAAGAGTATAATGACAAGTTTATCCTTAGAGGATTCAAGAAAGTGCAAGCAGGAGAACAGACAGACGATAGAGAAGTGATCGAGCAAGCTTTTGACAATCTGCAATATATTCAGGATCTAAAAGTAATGCTTGCTTTCAAGGACTTCTATGGGCTTGAAATCAAGTACCCCCGTGCACGCAGTAAAAGAGACGGAAAGCCGTATGGCTATGAATGGTTCCAGCGGAATAAGAGAAAATCTCTTCCTACTGCCCAGGAGGTAAATTCAAACGACCAGCGCAAGGTTCTGGATGGCTGGTCATAGAGGGAGGAAATGAGAAAAATGAAGGGAAATAAAGTCAGAAGCACCATTTTTGTTCCCGTAGGAACCTCACTTATCGGCAAGGCGAAAAACCCAAAATGCAGAATCTACAGTGATTGGAGTGATAGTCTAACAAGTGCCCTAAGTGGGTTTCGGGCTAACATAAAAAAATATTCTGCCAATGACGACCAAGATTTAGAGCTTGTAAGAGAGATTTCGTGGAAAAACTGGAGGGACTGTTTCTTGAATGTGCCTAACAAGCATGCCATTACATTTTTCGATGAGTATACCAAAAAAGTGCATCCCATTACTGAAATCAAGGAACGGAAAAAAGGGGAGCTCAATGAATATAATCCCGACAAACTCACCGCCGAGTTAGCAAGTCTGTATCTCTTCTACGAGGAGCTGAAACAAAAGGGTGCTAATTCTGCTGAGGCGGCATCCGCCAGTCCGAAAGACGAAATCATCCTTCTTGCTTCCGATACAGACCAAGGACTTTATTGCGCTTGCTTTTTGGCTGATTACCTCATGCATACGGAGCCGTATAAGGAGCAAATTGGCGAGGTCCATGTGGAACGCATCATCGGACTTGTCGGCGATGACAGTGATACTTTTGGAAAGCAAGGACTCGATAATATCATAAGCCAAGCAACAGAGCTTATTAAAGAACGGCAAGATAAAAGGCAGCTTTATCTTAATGTAACCGGCGGCTACAAAGGGGTGCTTCCATATCTGGTGCTTTTAGGGCTGGCATTTGGCAAGATGGATGTATTCTACCTTTTCGAGCTCTCAGACAAAATTGTCTGGCTACCCAAGCTGCCAGTAGGTTTTGATCTTTTAAGCTGGCGGAATTATAGAGTGTTTATACGCAGCATTCCACATATCAAAGGGCTTGAAGAAAAGGATTTAGAAGCCCTCATTCCTGCTACTATGAGGACGCTCTTGGTACGTGAAAAGGTGAACAACAAGTTTTCTCTTACCGCATTAGGGAAAAACCTACACGACCAATATGAAGGAGAGCGAGGGAAGGAGATTTCAGAATATGGTCGTGGATACCTGTTAACCGATGAGATCAAAGATCCTCAAAAACAGCAAGCCCTGAGAGATTGTATTAACCGCTGGCAGTACCTGTGGCTGGGTGACCTGATACCAGAAACGGTTGAACATGCGAGAGGCCATACACAGCGCGTATTAGAGCTTGCAGCGCAGATACTCTATCCGATCTTAAGCGAAGATAAAAATTTCTTTGGCGATAACCCAGACCAGAGAGACAATAACCTCATCGCACTTATAAGCGCAATCTGGCTCCATGATCTTGGACATTCTGGAGATTATATGCGGTGGAAGAATGATAATACTGAGAAGCCCATAGAGTACGAAATAAAGGGCTTCCCATCGCTTATCCGGGAACTCCACCATTTTCTCAGTTGGTATCGTATAGACAAAGATGGAGATAAGCTATTTGAGTCCCGAGACAAAAATGATGAATGGGTTAGAGATACTACGATATTCAGCAACGATTTAATCGAAAGTATCCGCCTGATTTGTCTCTATCACCGCGGCGGGATGCCCGTTTTACATAATGAAGAAAAGAGGGACTATGTAGGCCTAAGAGTAAAGAAATCGTTAGAAGAGCTACGAAGGGATCACGTTAATATACCTCTATTGGCTGCTTTGCTCAGGATTGCAGATGGTGGCGATGTTCAGGAGGAAAGGACAATAAGCTCGAATTACAGAGCCATGCGGTCCCTACAGAAAGATAGAGAGCTAGAGACGTTAAAAAAGGAAGAAACTAAATACCGCGAAAAGGTAGATGAGTCTCAATTGCCCGACTATCTCCGTTATCTCAAGGAAACTGCCAGCAAATATTTTAACGGCGAGTCACTTAAACGGGATGCTCAATACGAAAAGATAACAAACATAAGCGGAGACACAGAGATGATGAAAAAACTGGAAGAGCTAAAAAAAGAAAACAAAGCTCATTCTAATGATGCGCTTATCGATTATCTGACGATTAAATGCATTCAAAAGTATATCCAGGGGGATGATTTAAACGATCTTGGTGACACGAAGATTGTTCTCCGCAACTGGCTCAGTGCTCTTGACCAATACGTATTCAAAAATAGCACTGAGTCTCATTTCAATAAACACGGCGGCATAAGTGCTGTTATGTATCTTCCGGATAAACCAAAATCGGAAAGCAGTAAGAATGAATACCATTGCAAAGTGCTGGCAATCCACAAAGAAGGTAAGGACGACGGAGAGCGGGATAAGCTTATTGAAAATGTTGAAAAAGTCCTTACCGGCGAAATAAGAAAAGAATATGAGAAAGTAAAGGATATACTAAATAAAAATCACATCTTCTTCGATACCTATTGGAAGATGGAAGAAGGAGGGGAAGAGATGAAACGGGTATACCCGGAATAAGCTCTCGATTTTTGCATTGATCAGAAGATATGAAGAAAAGGGAGAGATACTCGCAGGGTGTGACGAGCTAACCCCAAAAGTATATACTAAATAGCGAAACCGGGGAAATCTGAGATGTTTTGTGCTGAACCCTGTTTCACGCCCGGAGAGCGTCCCAATTGCTTGCGATTATCTCCGCGAGTGCGAAATACCCGAGAGATTATCGCCAAGCTACGCAGTGCTGTGAGAGCGTAAAAAATGGAAATATCCATTTTAATCGATTTTCGTCTTTTTCGGTATACCTAAGATCATGGTGATGAAATGGAGATTATCGCAAAACGTTAAATTTCGAAATCTTTTTATATACCTATAAGTTATATCTTTTATTAAAATTGGAAACGAAAGAGGCAAATCGCTTTTTCAATATCGGCGGAGAAGGCTGGAAAGGGAGGGGTGTAAAAGTAAGACCCGACTAATAGGGGATTGAAACTTTTCTGGTGTACCTTCTGCTATTTTCAGAACAATAGTGTGTAAAAGTAAGACCCGACTAATAGGGGATTGAAACATGTTTCCTTTTTCACTTTTATCATACTTTTTACCTCCTCGTGTAAAAGTAAGACCCGACTAATAGGGGATTGAAACAATATTCTACTATCTCTTGTGCTGCTGTTATGCTCGGAGTGTAAAAGTAAGACCCGACTAATAGGGGATTGAAACAATTATAAGCAGTTAAACGACCGCCGTAAATATAGTCCAGTGTAAAAGTAAGACCCGACTAATAGGGGATTGAAACACAATAACAAGAGAATTCACACGAGCATTGGCTATCAAGTGTAAAAGTAAGACCCGACTAATAGGGGATTGAAACACTTTTATTGCCTTGCAGTCTCTTTTTTCCCCAGAAGTGTAAAAGTAAGACCCGACTAATAGGGGATTGAAACGCTAACTACCATAAGACCGCAGAAAAATGCTGCCCAAGTGTAAAAGTAAGACCCGACTAATAGGGGATTGAAACTATAGACATCACATCCAGAAACCGCACCAATGTTTATAAGTGTAAAAGTAAGACCCGACTAATAGGGGATTGAAACTCTGATCTCGTTACCTCCAATGATACAATCTCGTCTATTGGTGTAAAAGTAAGACCCGACTAATAGGGGATTGAAACATATACTGCTGAAATCACCGCTGCTATAATTGCAATTGTGTAAAAGTAAGACCCGACTAATAGGGGATTGAAACAATATTCCTACTGAGAAATTCTCTGTAGTCTTGACTCCTTTGTGTAAAAGTAAGACCCGACTAATAGGGGATTGAAACGATATAAGCCCATATTTCTCCTCAAACGCCTGGCCAAAGTGTAAAAGTAAGACCCGACTAATAGGGGATTGAAACTCTCTTTATCGCTGTATACTTTACTGGTAATGTCTCTATATAGTGTAAAAGTAAGACCCGACTAATAGGGGATTGAAACATCCCTTTTTTCTTAGCTATCAAAACACCTATTGCACTAGTGTCGCAACAGCTTAATTATGTTACATAATTATATACTTGATACTCTTAC
>CAZOEM010000109.1:0-7793 GCA_964578735.1 uncultured Halobacteria archaeon
GTTAAGCTTCTTTTTTGCTGCTTCTACAATTTCATAGCCCTTATACAAAGGCACTTGAAAATTACTCTTTACCCGCTTTACAGGTCGGCATTGGAATAGGTAATAAGGGATAACACCGATACCCACAAGTTTATTTTGTAATTCCGCTAAAGTCTCAGGATCATCATTCACACCCTTAAGTAAAACGGATTGATTGTCCAGTATCACACCAGAGCGAATGAGCCTATTAACAGCGTCAGTAGCTTTTTGCGTAATTTCCCTTGGATGGTTAAATTGAGTTACCACATATATTCTCCTATTTTCCTGCGAGTTATTTTTCAGTAATGTCACTAACTCGTCATCTTCTATGATTCTATCGGGGAATGTCACTGGAACTCTAGTTCCAAACCGTATAAAATCTAAATGCGGGATATTTGAGAGCGTCTCTAAAAATTCCCTGATCACGCCTGTTGATAAAACAAAAGGATCACCACCGCTGATAAGTACATTATTGATCCCTTTATCTTCTTCAATATATTTTGCCGCACCATTGAATCTCTGCAATATCTCTTCGGTTGGCAGACCAACCAGCCTTTTTCTGAAACAATCTCTACAATAAGTAGCGCATCTATTTGTAGCCAAAACCAAGGCAGTTTGCGCATATTTGTGCTGGAGACCGGGCATCATTGTGTTTTCCTGCTCACCACTCGTGTCATAAGAGCCCAAGAGATTTAACTCTTCTTCTGAAGGAACCGCCATCTTTCTTATTGGGTCGTTAGGGTCATGTTTGTCTATTAGGGATATATAATATTGGGTAATACGCATAGGATGTATCACCATAATTTCTTGTAATTGCTGCTCCATTTCTGGTGTCAGTGCTATATAATTTCTTAACTGCGCAATAGTGCTAATGCTTTCTTTGAGTTCCTTTTCCCATACCATGTCACAACCCTCCTTATAATTTATACTTTCCACCCCCATAGTTGATCTAACTATTGACCACTTTTCAAGCCTTTTACATTAATTAGTGCTCTTGCACTCATCACTCAAGGCATTGATTGACCTTTGTTATCTCATACATATATGCCCACATCTCTGGCGTTCCATAATCCTCATCCAGGTATCGGTAGTTCGAGCCCTTATCTTCGAGCTCAACCGCTTCAACCTTTTTACCCTCAAAGTATTCCTCTGCAACCCTTTTTACTATATCATGTACACCCGACCCGGACTGTGCCATATCCTTCTCTCGATATGCCGTGTACTGCGGCACACCAAGCATTGCTGCAACCCCACGATGAACCCTTTTTCTTGTTGAATCATCGCCATCTTTTATCTTAAGTCGTGGAGAAATTCTCATTGCACATTGTACGACATTTCTATCTAAGTAGGGAACCAGTAACTCAATGGAATTTGCCATTGTGACTTTATCTTCCCGTTCAAGCGTATCGTCATAGGCTAAGTCAATGTCTTCCCATAACTTGTCGTGTAGTTTCAAGAAGCCATCCTCTCTTACAACATCCTTATACCACCAATAACCTGCGAATAACTCATCGGCACCCTGACCATTGAACATCACTTTTATCCCGTCTTCAGATGCCGCCTTCGCTGCAAGATACATTGGTACCGCAACCACCACCTGAAGCAGACCGTTTAGCTCGATTGTTTCGATGATCACTGGTAGTACAGCCTCCACGGTTCGCTCATCTATTTTTATCACGCGTAAATTCAATCCCAAATCCTTAGCTACCTTTTCCGCATTCTTTATATCTTCTGAGTCTTTCGTGCCCACGTAATAACATTTGAGATTACATCCGAAGTCAGATATGAGCTTTGCAATCAGTACAGAATCTACACCGCCGGAAAAGATCATCCCCACCTTAGCTACACCTACTCCCCTCAACATTTTCTCAACCGCGTCAGTTATAGCATCTTTATACAAAGTCACTGCTTCATCGAAATCGGTAATATCAATCTGTGGTCGTTCGATTATCACGCCTTGATGTATTGATAAACCATCTTTATTTACCCTCAATATCTTCCCTGGAGGTATACTCCTGATTTTACCTTCGGTGTCATAAAGACCTTTCTTCTCACAACAGAAATATACGCGCCCTTCCTTCTCTACGTAATATATCGGCTTTATACCTGCCGGGTCCCTTGCAACTACAACTTCATCTCCATCTGTCACTGCGAAGACATACATGCCGTTTAACATCTTAACGACAGACTGCACGGTTTTCAGCAAATTGCCATCGTATATCTCCTCTATCAGATGCAATAGAATCTCGCTACTGTTATCTCCATCTTCTAACGCATGGTCTTTACCCACTAGACTCCTTAATTCCTGGCAGTTGTATATCTCGCCATTGTGTACTAGCGATAAAGAACCATCACAAGACCGCAATGGCTGTATCTTACCTGCCTCGCCTCTAACAATACTCAACTCCGAATGCCCAAGACATACTCTCGCCTTTTCTCTGCTTTCCAAATCACTTATCTCGCTACTCCCTTGTATCTCGCCATCTGTATACAATCCATGCGCATCGGGACCTCTATGCTCTGTCTTTTGCAGCATATCGGTAACGATACGCGTCGGCACCTCTTCCTGAGAAAAGTACCCACATATTGAACACATAGTATGTAATAACTATACATATACAAGCTTAAGTAGGCTATTTGAGGATAAATAGGAAAATAACGGGATTTTCTGAAGATTCGGAGATTAATGACTGTTTAGAAGCGCAGCCCCATTGCACAAGAAGAAGAAGAGATTCTTTGAGGGCTCATCAAGAAATCCCTTGAATCCACGCAAAAACATGTGATCTATCTCTTCTGCGTTTCTTGCTGTTATAATCGCGATAGGTATTTCGTTTTCAAGCAACGCAGCCAGAATCCTGTACATCTCATCAGAAGGTCGTGATTCACCATCAGATATGAGTGTACCATCCATATCAAAAGCTGCTGCCTGATAAGTCTGCTTAAACTGAAAGAAAGGCATATCCTGCGAGGCCTCGATTCGTGTATTATCCTGAGATACAAAGTTCAATCGCTCAAGCATCCATAGCGTTCCCGCAGCATTTGATCTATTGAACGCTTCATGACTGTTAAATGTGTTGCTGTTGGCTTTATCATGACGGTAAACCGAGAAACTACCGGGATATGCAAGGAGTTCATGGTCATTCCCTCCTTTTTGCCCCTGATCACCGAACTTAGCAATCCTATCTACTGGAACGCCGATCATCGAAGCGAATTGCTTGAGCGCATTCCCTTTGTGGATATTCCTCTTTGCGACTAATATCCCGTAGTCGGTGCAGTTTGCCCTGTATTTATCGGCGAATCCATCTCGTAGCTCCAGTCTTCTACTAAACCAAGAATAATCAATATCACGATCACAATAAAAATACAACATAATCCGCCGGTCATCAATGGACAAAAACTGGACCGGGCTTATACCTTCAGATATGCTGAATATATGCGCCGTTATAGCCCTTGCATCCTCTCTGCTCAATGTTATATCGCTCCAGTCTCGTTCATTCAACTGATCTGCTGGTAGATAACCACAATCGGTCAAGAAGCTGAAGTTCATGGAATCACCTCAAAGATAGATATGAGCGTGTGTGCTGCGCCGAAACCTTCTGAATAATCGCGTTCGATATTGCGAAGAAGCTGCCCCAACAAGGGCTCAAAAACATCCGCCCTGAAGTCGTCTGTCTGTTTATATCGCTCTTTATCTTTGACGACCCGGCCGAGCTGCTCCTGGCTGCTCTTCAAAGATGCTGGGATTGGGTATGCCTCATTGATTTTAAACCAATCAGGAATAGGTATATCAAGATAGCCGCATGCGGTCGCGAGTGTATAATTCCAGTAATATGTGGTCCGCTTATAATGCTCCTGGACATCTTCGGGACCATCCTCATACGTATAGTCCATGAACATCTCCTGTAAAGGCGCCCGCTGTTGTGGATAAAATAAGTCATTCACCATCGCTCTCATCTTCTTCAGGTTTGGGTTGAAGTTACTCGTGTCTATATGCCTGCCAATGAAGATAGAACGATCAAACGTATCAAAGCATTCCGCTTTAACACCTGCTTTTTTTGCGGCTTCTAGCACAAAGTCGTTTAATTCTTTGCCCCAGAACTTCATATATACCTGCTCTTTCTCCTTTCCATCACTGAAGAACGACATATTGTAGATATGCCATGAGGGTTTGTCCCACTGAGATTGCCATTCGATCGAGTACCTTCCTAAAACGTCCACTACAAGAAATGCCGATGTACCAAAGCTTTTGATGTGATCAAATATCTTCTCAAGGAGCGAGCTGAAATCATTGTCATTGAAATGCGAGAATGGCACGCCAGAAGAGAAAAAGATATTGAATGGCTTTTCGGGATATTCATCATTCAAAAAATCGCACTTGATGATCGTCACCTTCTTATCATCTTTATATCTATCCTTTGCTATATCTACCAGCTCAGGGTTGATGTCGAGACCAACATAATACTCAATATCATCTTCCTCCAGTAGCTTACAGCAGTCTTCCTCAATCGGTACGTCATCATCAAGGATATTCGATATGAGATGATACCCATATCCGATGCCACAGCCTAAATCGAGGATGCGTAACTTCCCTCCTGCTTCTGTCAATCTATTGACCATCTTACGATAATGGTCCTGGCATATCTTATCTTCCCAGCGGACCTTCACAGGATCGTATCGAGAACTTCTCATTGGCTGGTCGTAATAGTTTATCGCATCACGCTTGTAGACGCTTTCTACTCTCTCTTTCATCGTATCTATTTGGATGCTAGTAATTTCTTCCGCCTCCAACGGATAACCGCCAATCCCGTCATGGACTTCCTTTCCGTGGAGGGGTGGATTGAAGACGCAAGCCAACTTCAAGTGCGTCTTAGCTCGCAGCAAGTGCTTATCGTGCTTGTTCAGAATATAAAGGGTGCCCGGCGTGATAGGGTAAATCTTGCCGTCGTCCACCGTTTCTATTTCTCCTTTCCCCTCTATGCAGTACACAGATTCCAAATGGTTCTGATACCAGAGGGGTGTTTCTGTATTGGCGTAAATAGTAGTTATATGGAAGGAAAAGCCCATATCATCACTTTTCAGCAGCAAGCGAGTGCTATCCCAATTCTCTGAAACCACGTGTCGGGCAGTTTTTTCCGCTTCCTGTAGGGTTCTTACAATCATGTCATAACCCCTATTTCGAGTTCGCTATCGAGTTCGCTATCGCTATCGCTCGAAATCCTGCTGGACATAGATCCCATGACTTCTTGTACGCTCTCATCGATTATACAGAGGCCTTGATTCAGTTGCGCGTCGGTAATGGTCAACGGCATGAGGAACTTGATAACCTCTCCATCCGAGCCAGAGGTTTCTATGATTACACCCTTTTCAAATGCCGTGGCCGTGATCATGCTGGCCAGTTCGCCCTTCTTACAGTCCAGTGCCTGAATCATACCGCGACCACGTGTGGACAAAATACCTTCTGAATCATCACTTACCAGCTTCTCCAGGTGATTGCGTATAATCTGCCCCTTGCGCTTCACATCATTAGAGAACTTATTATCACACCAGTAGTGCTCAAGTGTAGCCATAGCAGTCACGAATGCAAGGTTATTGCCTCGAAAGGTGCCGTTGTGCTCGCCAGGTTTCCACTGATCCAGTTCTGGCTTCAGCAGCACGAGTGAAAAGGGCAGCCCATATCCACTCAATGATTTTGATAGGGTAATAATATCAGGAGAAATATCGGCTGCTTCAAAACTGAAGAAGGTGCCGGTACGTCCACACCCCATCTGGACGTCGTCTACAATCATCAAAATATCGTGCTTTTGACAGACGCCTTCTAAGGAGCGCAGCCATCCATAGCTAGCCACATTGACACCGCCCTCGCCCTGGATTGTCTCGACAATAACAGCGGCTGGATGATCCAAACCACTGCTCCCGTCTGTCAGCATCTTGTCTAAATATTCGGTGGTATCAATACCATCACCCATATAACCGTCATAAGGCATAAATACCGTACCTTGGGGCTGTATGCCACATCCATCCCTGAAGTGGCTGTTACCCGTGGCCGCGACAGAACCCAGTGTCACTCCGTGGAAGCCTCTGGTAAATGATACTATAGTCTGACGACCTGTCACATTACGTACAATCTTTAGAGCAGCTTCGACAGCGTTCGTACCCGTGGGCCCGGTAAACTGCAATTTGTACTCCATGTTTCGGGGAAGCATAATTAAAGACTCAAATGTTTCCATGAATTTCCTCTTCGCATCGGTTGCTAAATCCAAACCATGTGTAATACCATCTGACTCAATGTATTCTAACAGCTTTTTCTTCAACACTGGATTGTTATGCCCGTAATTCAAGGCTCCCGCACCAGCGAGGAAATCAATAAACCGCTCGCCTGTATCGCTTTCCAAGATAGCACCTTGAGCTTTTGTAAATATCTCCGGGAAGTCACGACAATAGCTGTGAACCCTTGATTCAAGACGTTTGATTATATTAGTATTCCTCATTTACTATCCTCCTTCCAGATTGATGTTAAACGGACCGATACGAAGCAGATATTCCGCCTCTTGATTCGCCTGTCCAAAATGCTCATTTGAAAAGTACACCTTTTCTTCGCAGTGTGCTTTAAGATCTCTTGCAAGGGCCCAAAACAGGTGCCAAGAAGCGGTATTGGAACGAGTTATGGTGGTTTCTATAAACCGACAGTCCTGACAGACGGTTCGTTGTAAAACATCACATAACATGCGCTTGCCGATGCCACCTCCTCTTACTCGACCGTCTACTGCGACCTGCCATACGAAAAAGACTTTGGGATCCAATGGCAGACGATACCCGGACAGGAAAGCTATAATCTCTCCTTCTTCTTCGGCAACCATACAAGTATCAGTAAAGTGCTGACAGAGCAATAAATAACTATAAACTGAGTTTACAGCCAGAGGTTTGCATGCGTTTATCAAAGCGTGGATTTTTACTGCATCTTTCACCTCTGGTTTATGAAAAACAAGTTGGTTTTGCCCTGTATAGATTGAACCGCTTTTCACTATGCTACTGGCCGACATGATAAATATCTCCTATTCATAGACTACTATTTGTTATACGAGTTTAAATAGGCTATTTGAGGATAAATAAGAGAATAACAGATATTTCTGAAGATTCAGAAGACTTTTTATAAACAGCACCTTTATTTATATACAAATAATGGTGAGCAAAGTAGACAATAAAATACTCGAGATACTTCAGCAGGATGTGAGGACGCCGGTATCTAAGATTGCAAAAGAAGTCGGTTTGAGTGAAAATGGCGTGCGATATAGGCTTGAGAAGCTGGAGAAGGATGGATATATTAAGAGTTACACAATATTGCTAAATCCCAGGAAATTTGGTAAGAAGCTGATTGCGATATTCAATCTGGAGGTAGAACCCAAGACGATGAGGAGCGCGTTACCTAAATTGGCTGGGCTTGATGAATTTATCAAGATCTATCAGACCACGGGGCAGTTCTCTGTTATCGCAATCGGCCTATTTGATAACGGAGAAAGTTTGACCTCGTTTATAAACAACAAACTTTTGTTTGAGTTCCCAATCCAAAATTATAGTGTCGAGATTGTAATGAGGAAAGTTAAAGATACGGATTATGAAATATGAACTCTGCTAAATTAAACGGCTTTGCAATATAATCTTGTCATTCAACCTCGAATCCTCTTACCATAATTAACTTTTTGAAAGAAATGTTTTTTCAAATCCCAATTCCCGCGAAACGACCCATATAATCTCCAACATAAAAGCTTATTGAGAAT
>CAZOEM010000110.1:0-7785 GCA_964578735.1 uncultured Halobacteria archaeon
CAATGCTATTTTCACTTCCAATCCAGTCGAATATGCCGGCGTATATAGACCGCAAGATGCTTTGCTTGACCGTCTCATTGGTGTCTACATGGATTTCTATGATTATGAGACCGAAGTAGAGATTGTGCTGGCGCATACAGACATCCCGCGGAAGACAGCCGAGCATGTGGTGAAAGTGGTAAGAGGTTTAAGAGAGATGGGAAATGGCAATGGTATAGAAAAGCCCGGCACTCGTGCTTGTATCATGATCGCACGGGGGTTGGCGATTTTGGGCAGACATGAGAATGCTGATATTGAACACATAAGTGCCGATGTTCTTACATCTAAAGTAAGGGGACCGGCAGATCACGTGGAACTGCAACGCAAGATAAAAGAACTGGTGGCTGCTTCTGCTAAAAAAATTAAAGTTCGTGTCGTAAGCAAAAAAGAGGAAGGAGAAAAGCAGGTACCTGAAGAATCAGAAGGTGATTGAAAATGGCTACCGAAACGATTCTGGAGATAGGAATGAAAGCGAGGGGGGTAATAGAGGAGCTCCTGGATAAGAAGGCGGAAAGCGTTATAAGCGCTACAAAAGAGGAGAACGAATGGAAGGTATTGGTAGAGGTATTGGAGAGGCGAGCGGTTCCGGATTCTCAGGACCTCATTGGGCGGTATGAACTGAGACTGGATGAGAATAAGGAACTCCTCGGCTATGATCGAATAGTTCTGAGGCGGAGAACGGATTTAGATAAAGAGAGATGGTATAAGGAAGAAGACTAAGCATTCTCACCACCGGGAGAGGCTGTCCCAGATATTCACCGAAAAAGTATCTTTTTTTCCTCCGATGTTTGATTCCGGGACAGCCTCTTCAGATAAACTATGCGCCCTCAGCGATCTCCGCGGTGAGAAATCGCCGGGTTATACTTTAAGCTGACAAAGTCCAAGGTGGTGCGTATAATATTGCATGCATTTTTCAAATCACAAAAGGGTAAGGAATTTGAGAAAGTGCGCGAATTAGCTATTAAAATGAATAAAAGGGCTATTGTAGACAGTCTATGGGAAAATATGCAGGTATTTAGAGGTGTTACACCGTAACAAGAGATTAAAATAAAAATAGGGGAATGATATTGGGTTTAACTGATACGGGAAACTACCCTGGATTTTAGCGTATATACAATAAAATGCCCATTTCTCTCCTTTTCTAAAGGGGATAATTATAATGAATAGGGCCATCAAATTAGATTTGATCATTGCAAATCCTATTCCCCTAAACCCTAATTTAATTACTTGCCATAATTCAGGATACATTGATGAGACTTCTGCAACTGACATGCCTGCAATAGTTAGAACAAAAGAAAATCTTGAGAACAGATACAAAAGTAATGCTGGAAAGCAAACTGGCGACAGTTATTCTATTAAACCTAATAGCGAAATTAAACCATATTCAACATAATGAATAGAAGTAAACCATATCTCATATCCCAGTGCAGCAAGCGGAAATACAAAAAATATTGTGGCGATAAGAAAATACATCATAAATTGTACTATAACAAGTACTTTTCCAGCATATAACCTGCAGCAATATGCAGAACATACACCCAATATTTTCATCGTTTAATGATGGCACCCCTATGCCAAGCTTCAACCCCTCGCAGTGTAATCTTGACTTCCACGCTTTCATTGGACATCTTTTTACTCACGTGATACCATTTTCCTTTAATTTTAAACTTCAAAAATTTCACTTGTTATAGTATCCTATACCCGCACACCCCATCATTTCCACTGGAACTTTCATCCTTGTATGTCACGAGTGCTCCGTATAATAATTATGAATACAAACCTATTGTTAGCTATAAATAAATATGACAAAAATACAAATCCCCTACGGCTCGAAGCTGATAGACCTCGACATAGAAGGAGAACTATTAGACCCTATCGACAAAAGTGTTGCCAAAACCAAAAACCGTGACGTAATAAGACACGCACTCCAAAATCCTATCGGCACAAAAAAGCTGAAAGAGATAGTAAACAACAAAAAAGATGCAAAAATTGTAATTGTCGTGGACGACCACACGCGGGACGCACCTACCGAAAAAATGCTCGACTGTTTAATTGAAGAGATCGGACATACAGACCGGATTACATTGCTCGTGGCTTGTGGTACACACGCGCCTCCAGGTGAGGAAGATTTAAAGAGTTTACTTGGCAAACATCTCTCTCGCTTTGATATTCGTATACATAATTGTGATGCAGACGATTTAGTATACGTAGGAACGACAAGTAGAGGAACGCCTGTGAGTTTAAGCAGGACTTATGTTGACGCAGATATAAAAATTCTGACAGGCGATATAACCCTGCATTACTACGCCGGATTTGGAGGCGGAAGAAAGAGCATACTTCCTGGTATATCTTCACGCGAGTCAATAAAGAGGAACCATGCTCTCCTCGTTGATAAAGAAGCTAAAATAGCTAATACTGAAAATAATCCGGTGCATTTAGACATGAATGAAGGAGCATCATATGCTCCGCCTGATTTTGTGCTAAATACAGTCGCCGATGCTTCGGGGAATCCGATAGATGCATACGCAGGAGAGTTAAACGCAGTGTTTCTTAATGGCGTTGAAGCGGTTAAGAACCTATACCTACGTAAAACTAACACTTTATTTGACGTCCTTTTGGTTAGTGCCGGTGGATTCCCAAAAGATAGGAATCTGTACCAGGCCACAAAGGCTATTGAAAATTGCTTCCGCGTAATAGTCCCGCGCGGGAAACTGATTTTAGTAGCAGAAAGCCGCGAGGGAATAGGAGACCCTTATTTTGAAGAGTGGATGAACAAATATCCAAGCTATGAAGAAGCAGGAGAGGCGATAGAAACGAACTTTGTACTCGGAGGGCATAAAGCATATTACATAAGAAGAGTAATGAAGTACTTACAACTGTCCCTTGTATCAAATCTCGACACACATTTGATAACCGGATGGGGAATAAATGCCTATGAGTCTGTTTTAGATGCAGTAAAAGAAGAAATAAATATAAACGATGAGATTAAAGTGGGTATAGTTAAAGAAGGCAAGGATATTTTAATAGTCCCTGCACTATAAGGAAGGAGTAAGTAGCATGGTTAATCTAGCAAAACAGAAGAGGATAGCGGCAAAGGTTATGAAAGTTGGACTAGGGCGAGTATGGATCGATCCGGAAGCGACAGGGGATGTAGCTGAGGCTATAACGAGGGAGGATATACGAGAGTTAGTAAAAGAAGGGCTCGTAAAAAAGAAGCAGAAGAAAGGTGTTAGTAGAGGTAGAGCGAGAGAAGTAGCGATGAAAAGAGCTCTTGGTCGCAGAAAAGGTCATGGGTCCAGGAAAGGTGCAAAAGGAGCGAGAAGAGGAAAGAAGAGAGTCTGGATAACAAAGATAAGGGCTTTACGCAGACAATTAAAAGAGCTTCGGGATGTAGGCGACATAGACAAAACAACATATCGCAGGTTATATCTTAAAGCTAAAGGAGGGGAATTCAGAAGTATAGCTCACTTAAATGAATTCATAAAAGTCTAATGAATAGAGGTAAGATTATATTAACAAAGTTCAATGTAAAAAGGGAAAGAAAAAGATGGCATTAGGTCCTACATATCGGGTTCCGTTTCGAAGGAGGCGGGAGGGAAAGACAGATTACCGGAGAAGATTGAAACTGCTATTCAGCCGAAAGCCACGCGTTGTGGTGAGAAAGAGTAATAAGTACATCAGGATGCAATTGATATTGTTTGATCAAGTAGGCGATAAAACTTTTGTTTCCTCTACTTCCTCAGAACTTAAGAGATTTGGCTATGAAGGAGGAACAAGTAACATACCGGCAGCGTATCTTACCGGATTGTTATTTGGTAAGAAAGCAAAAGCAGCAGGGTTTGATGAGGTCATCTTTGACACCGGTCTACAAACGCCTATTCATTGTTCTAAAGAATATGCGGCATTAAAAGGAGTTGTTAATTCGGGGATGGCAGTACCACATGATCCTGCAGTTTTCCCGTCTGATGAGCGTGTTAGGGGAGACCATATAGCTAATTTTAAACAAGATCCGTCTATCGTAGATAATTTCGAAGCGGCGAAAAAGGGGATATTAGCTGAGGGCAAAGAGGATAAATAAAAGGAGAAAGATGAGATAAGAGAAGATGAGAGGACAATCTAAAAGAGAATCTAGAAAAGAATCCTGGAAAACGGAGGAAAAGTGGGCGCCGGTAACAAAGCTGGGCACATTAGTGAAAAAGGGAGAAATAAGAAGTATAGAAGAAGCTCTCAAATCTAAGTTTCCTTTGAAAGAGTACCAAATCGTAGATGCTCTACTTCCTGACCTCAGTGAAGAGGTCCTTGATATAAATCTTGTACAAAGGATGACTGATTCCGGAAGACGAGTGAAGTTCAGAGTATGCGTAATAGTAGGGGATAGAGAAGGCTATCTGGGTATAGGCCTGGGTAAAGATGCTCTTGTCCGCAGCGGTATTGAGAAGGCGGTAAGAGTTGCAAAAACTAATATCACTTATATCGAGCGAGGATGTGGTTCTTGGGAATGCAACTGTAATGATACGCATTCGATTCCGTTTAAGGTTATTGGAAAATCAGGCAGTGTAGAAATAACGTTAAAACCCGCGCCAAAAGGTATCGGTCTCGCAGTTGGGGATGTACCTAAGCGTGTTGCGGAGTTTGCTGGTATCACTGATATATGGGCAAAGACAAAGGGTAAGACAAGAACTACATTTAACCTCGCTATGGCAACATACAACGCTTTGAGAAGCACTACATTAGTGAAAACTATGAATTAATTAATTGGTTGGGTAATAAAAATGCAAGCGATAGTAAAACTTAGGGGAAAAGTAGGTGTAAGGCCAGAGATAAACTATACGTTGGGTCTTTTACGGCTACATCGGGTAAATCACTGTGTAGCAGTTGATGATAATGCGTATTACAGAGGGATGATACAGAAGGTAAAAGATTATGTGGCGTGGGGTGAGATTTCAGAGGATATGCTAGAGGTATTGTTGGAAGGAAGAGGCAGGTTAGAAGGGGGAAAGAGATTAACAGGAGAGTACTTAAATGACAATACGCCTTTTAGCACGATAAAAGAACTAGCTCATGTATTATACGAAGGTAAAGTGAATATGAAAGATTTAAAGGAATACCAAATCAAACCTGTTTTTCGACTCCACCCACCAAGAAAAGGGCACAAAGGTATAAAACGTACCGTTAAGGAAGGTGGAGAACTGGGTTATCAAGGCGATAAAATAAACGAATTGCTATATAAAATGCGGTAAAATATAACAATTGATGTTCACCTTTGGCTAAGTTGCACTACTGACTGAATATATTACTGCCACATCTTAAGACGATGACCAAGAAGAAAGAGCCTTGGAAAGAATGGAAACATATCACCAAGCTTGATCCTGACAAACATATCACGGAAGCAGCGCTGAAAGCTATCGTAAAAAGTGGAACAGATGCTATAATGATCTCCGGCACTCAAAACATTACAGATAAGAATGTTTCAGAGTTGATAACTCTTCTTAAGGGATATGAAATACCAAAGATATTAGAACCTGTAACTCCTGATGTGGTTGTCTATGAAGACATAGATTATCTCTTCGTACCTTTGGTGCTTAATTCCATAGATTTGGAGTGGATCATAGGAAAGCATATAGAATGGATAAAAACCCACAAGATAAATTGGGACCGTGTTATTGCTGAAGGGTATATTGTTTTAAATCCGGAATCTGCAGTAGCGAAACTGACTAAATCTGTTACTAACTTAACTGTCGAAGAAGTCAAAGCTTATGCAGAATACGCAGAGAAATATCTTCGTCTTCCTATCATATATGTAGAATACAGTGGGACATATGGTAACTCAGACATCATAAAAGATTTGAGTGAATCAATAAGCAAAGCATCACTGTTTTACGGAGGTGGAATAGACACTAAGGAGAGGGCAATCGAGATGAAAAGCTATGCAGATGTTATAATAGTGGGAAACGTAGTGTATACAAACGAGGAAGAATTTCTGCGTACAATTCCCATTTTATAAAAGGATGACCTGGAATGGAAATGATGGGGTGTGTGCCTTATTAAAACACTGACCCTGTTACTGCTTCTGATTTTATCTTCAGCAAGTAGCCGGTATACTTTGATTTCTTTATCTCACAAATCTCTGACAGTTTCTTCTTTCCTATCTCTATCTCTTTTATCTTATCTATGTCCTTCTCTTCTATCTTTACACGTAAACCATCCTGCTGTATGACATTAGGCAATTCCTCCCCTGCTTTAGGTGGAATAGTCCTTTCTATCATATCTTTTATGAACAAAGGAGAAGCAGCTATCGGGTCTTCCTCTATCTCCAACTTCTTCTCGGCTATAGCTCTTCCTAACTCCAAAGCAACATCATCTAGCTGATGTATTTCGTGTTTACTCCTCATTCTAGCTGTCTTCCTTCCTATACCGCCTACATAGTGCTCTAACTCCATGTCAAGCGGCCCTCCCACTATCATATAAGGTATGTCAATGATGTTGCATAATTCCGCTTTCACTTCTATGCACTCATCAAAAGTGCCAAAAACAAACACAGCAGCATCAAATTCTTCTATTATCTGTTTCTCTTGCTTTGTTATCTGCGCTATCCTTCTCCCCACGCCCCGAGCCAGCCCCATCATATTAGTTATTGCACCTCTCCGACGCAGAAATTCAGCTATATCGCACATCGGATCGACAGCGTGATGTTTCCCAAGAGAAGGGAGAACTAGTATTATCTCAGTACCCGCCAGAGGCAACTCCTTGAACTTCCCACCGAGTTCTTTTATCTTATTCCGTATTTCCCGCTCATCCTCTTCTGGGAATGCTAAATGCATCATAGTCTCGGTCTGCATAACAGATTCTTGCAATATAAACCCGCCTAAATCGCCTACTAACTCTTTCAGCTCGTAAAACTTATACACTCCCCCTTCAAACATCATTATTTTATACATATTTACTCACTATCTCTTCCGCTTTATTCTTCTGTCCTTCCCCTATCGGATTTTCCGAAGCTATAATAGCAACGGAATTGGTAGAAGGAATAGAAGACCGAACTCTTGCACCTTCAGGTAGTATACTGTCAAAAGTATACAAAATTCTTGCTACCAAATCCTCTTTCGGGTCATATAGTACCAAATCCAGGAGTTCCTTTATTTCATTATCCTCTAATTTTAACAATAGCTCCAATCTGCTTATTTGCTCAACTTTCTCGCCATACTTATCCCAGAGTAAGGCAAGTAATTCAGGTGCATATTTCTCTGTCGTAATCCGTAACTTTTTCCCTTCCTGGAGCGTTATGTCCCATATCGTAACGGGTCTTGACACACGGCCTATTTTAGCAACAATAATAAAAACGAACTCCTTCGGGTTGCAATGCATGTATACACGATCTATATTGCTACTTAGCCCTGCCTCTCGAAAAGTATCCTGACAGATTTTCGTGTATGATCCATTTGCAAAATCACTCCCCCCTTCTACTTTTAGCTCCATCTCAATCCCTTTCTTCCTCCTTGACCTTACAAAAGAGAAATAGAATTAATAACTTATATATTCCTTTTTTGCTTTTTTATCCTCTGCCCCAAGATGCACCCACTACCTTGAGTCCCGCCTATGGGATTCCCGGAACTTCCAAACTGGTGCATGCATCTGCCAAGAACAGCAGCACCCCTTGCGAGCGCATCATCTACGAATATTACCTCTTTGTCTATATTTCTACTAAATAAGTCACTTAACTTCTCCAGTATTAACTCTGGCTTCTTC
>CAZOEM010000111.1:0-3834 GCA_964578735.1 uncultured Halobacteria archaeon
GTACCTATTTGTTTCATGGTTGTTGATATGTGTTAGTCTAATATGAACCTATGGGTAGAATCGCCCGTAGTTCAAAGCTTGCATCTCTTCTTCTGTGAAGTCAATATTGATCATCTCTCTCACCTCTTAAACTTTATAGCTCTAACTAAAGGATGACAGGCTATAAATAATTATACCCTATTGGTTTACTGCTAAAAAGCGCAAGTTCTACCGGTGTGAAGAATAACACAAATACAAAAGGGGAACTCGTTAGCACTTCACTTCACAGCCAGTATTATTTGTATTTGAATAACACACCAAAGCGGGTATCGCCTTTTGATCCAGGAATGCTTTTGTAGCCGCTGCGAGCTCTTTTGCTCTCTTCTCGCCTTTCTCTATTGCATACGTTACAGGGCCAAAAGAGGACATACCATACCCCAGGGCATGAGCATCGAAGAAGTGGAAAAGCTCTTTTATTATTTCATGCTGTAGTTTTAGCTCTATTCTCTTGAACCCTACCTGCTGTAACATGGTTATACTCTCAGCAAATGTTGCTATATCATTCTCAAGCACGGATGGTAGCGTCTGCATAAGCAGAATCCGGCATACTTTTTCCACCTCTTCGCGCTCTATAGGGCAGTACCGCTTGAAAATAGCTATCTCTTCAGGTCCATGTGCGCCCATTTTCACTTCTGGTATCGCAATGACAAAGAACCAGTCTTCGGGCAGCGGATGCTGAAAGAGAACAGGAGGTGGCGGCACGTTAGATGCAGAAGAAGGCAGGAAGCCCGTTTTTAGCCCCTTCTCGTTCTTCAGGCTCTTATCCTTCCGAAACACATGACCGCCATCTAAGATGAACCCACCTTTATCGAATCCCGCCACGCCTATCCCGGAAGTGCCACCCCTACCCACCAGTTTTGCTAATTCTACCGCGTTATCGCTTCGGCCTTCCAGCACGTTTATCGCTTTTGCTACGCTTAGTGACAATTGTGTCCTTGCGCCCAGGCCCACATGTGATGGCAACTTCTTCAATATCTTTACGTGGTAATTCGCTCTTAGCTCTATTCTACTTCTTATCTGTTCTAATATAGAAACAACTTCTTCCGCTTCCGCCTGATCGTTATCTACTGCTGATACCGCTACTTCCAAAGAGGGTTCATTCAATGCTACCCCTATTCCTCCATCTACCCGTCCAAGCTCACCGTTCAAGTCTATAAGTGCGAAATGGAGTCTGCTGGGTGAAGTTATAGTGACGCTCATTTTCCGGCTCTCAACATCTTCCGCAGTACATTTACATCTGCATCCACCTCTATCGGTGCTTCGCATATGCTTATCGCACGTTCCGGGTCCTTCAATAGATGACCGGTGGTAATACAAACAACTCGCTCATCTTTCGCTATCTCCCCCAACGCGACTAATTTCTTCAGGCCTGCAATTGAAGCTGCACTTGCAGGTTCTACGCCTATGCCCTCCACCCGTGCTAATTCCAACTGCGCTTCTGTTATCTCATCGTCCGTCACGGATTCCGCGACACCACCGGAATCTCGAATGGCATGCAAAGCCTTTGCCGCATTCACGGGGTCGCCTATTCTTATCGCAGATGCGATTGTTTCCGGGTTAGCTTCTGGCGTTATCTCTGCTTTAGCTGCTTTAATTGCATCCACTACTGGTTTCGCACCCGCAGCTTGAATGCCCGTCATCTTCGGCATCTTGTCTGTTATGCCCAAAATATTCAACTCAGAAAAGCCTTTGAATATCGCACTTATGTTACCCGCATTCCCAACTGGCAGAATAAGACGGTCTGGAACGTCCCATTCAAGCTTTTCCGCTACTTCGAACGCTATCGTCTTCTGCCCTTCCAACCGATACGGGTTCACGGAATTCAATAAATATATGTTCTCTTCCTCACATAAAATACGCACAATGCGTAGAGCATCATCAAAGTTACCTCTTAACGAGAACACTTTTGCACCGTGCATCATCGCCTGTGCTACTTTCCCTAAGGCTACTTTACCTTTTGGTAGCAGGACAAAACAAGGGAGATATGCCTTTGCGGCGAAGATGGCAAGTGATGCGGAGGTATTACCTGTGGATGCACATGCTACTCCTCCAACACCCAATTCTACCGCTTTCGTTACCCCTACGGTCATCCCGCGGTCTTTGAACGACCCTGAGGGGTTCAGACCTTCATGTTTCACCCATAAATCTCTGATGCCAATAGATTTAGCGAGTCGGTCGCATCTATACAAAGGCGTGTTCCCTTCGTTTATTGTTACCTGTTCTGTCTCGTTACTAAAAGGCAATAACGCACGATATTTCCATACGCCTTCTCCTTTCGCGTTCACCACTTCCTTCTCGTCTATCTCCGAATAGTCGTATTTTATATTCAGCAGTCCATCGCATTTCCTGCACGTGTATACTACGTCTTCCTTCGTGTAGTGTGCACCGCATCTTATGCATTCGACTTCGTATTCTTTCATGGCTCAATACAGATAATAAATATAATACATGTATTTGTTAGCGCGGTAAAAATTTCAAGCTTTGGCCATTAGGATTTGTTTGAGATTTTCGCTCTATACAAATACTAATTTCCTCGTATTCGATTCCCGGAACCAAATAGCCCAGCAGATCATTATTTGCGAATAGCCTATCGCTTTTGATAACTGCGCCATCTCGTCGATGAGCAGTAAATTAGTATTCGCATGGACTCCTAACTCTCGTTCCAGCATCCGCTTTATTATTTTGTCCGGCACGCTTGTATCTATACCGGCTTGCATTCGCAGATACTGAAATGTTATCAGTCCGACACCGTTAATCTTCCCTATTTCATCATTTCTCCAGTCCTTAACATTTGCATGCTCTGCCCAGTAACGCACCGCATCAAAATCAGTATCCAAACCATTGCGTATTTTAATGCCTCTTAAAACGCGACTTATACCTATTGCTACCTGCCAAACACGCTTGTTATTCATTATCTCTCTCAACCGTGCATCTTCTGTAGAAAGAGTTGAAAAGGAATTAAATGAACTTATCTCATTAGTCTTCACGTAATCGTTGTAAAAGCGCTTAACCCGCGGCACAACTATATTGAAGTAGTGCAATCCCACCGAATCCAATGCGGCATCTACAACAATCAGTACCGCATTCCCCTCCCACCGCATACCCAGTAAACACTGAAGCTCGCTTTCTTTCGCCGCTGTAAGAACGTCTTCAAATCTGCCCTCAAATATCGCCTTCTGCATAGCATCCCCCTTTTCCTTATCCTCTTTCTTAAAGAGAAGATTTTGGTTTAAATGAATGAGAAGAAATAAGTCTGGAGAAGAAACTGGACACCTTTAACTACATTGGTTCTGAAGTATGGTTCAGGGATAATTCGTACTGGGCTATGCCAATCAGCAATTACGACTCCTCACTTGCACCAAAGGATAAGCAGATCGTGGGATTTGCCTTTGTGATTGATGAGAACAAATCTAAAGAATCAGAGACGAAAAAGGCATACGAAACGATCTATTGCGCTATCCCGAATATTGAAAAGCACATTGAGCTGCAGCATGAGCAGATTACGATCCCGGAAAAAGCAGTAGTTACGATCGAGGGGAAACAAACTAATTTATGGGACTGCCTTTTTAGCTTATAAAAAGCATAATTTTAAATATGGTTTTACCCTTCTTTTTTAACTATACAGGTGATTAAATGGAAGAAGACATATTTGGGGATAGCCTGATCAAACCGACTGCATTCTATTCCGCAGAGCATGAGAAGACGAAACTGAATTGGTTCTGTTACGAATTAGCGCTGAGTTTCGAGCTCGAGATTACGCAGAATTTGGAGAAACAATTGCGCAGACGCCGAATC
>CAZOEM010000111.1:3844-7757 GCA_964578735.1 uncultured Halobacteria archaeon
TTTTCAATTTATTTCGCGAAGGAGATGAAAACAATCCTATTACAACAACTATCCGGGGAGATCAAGCTGATATATTTCCCACATGAGCGTGTTGAAGCATATTTCCCGCTGCTAAGCGATAGACTGGTGGAAAAAGTACTCGATGCGATTGCAGAAGCTTGGGACAAACAGCTCAGCGTTTGCGAGATATGCCCCATACGATGTGTATCAGAAAAGGATCGATACTGTACCATGTTTGATGACGGACCTTATTAGAACGGAGTACTAAATGGCGAACAATAAGGTTTATAAACAATTTTTAGATGCTTCAAAAATAAAACACAATTAACAGAAAAGAAACGGAGCTAACATGGACAAAATCGAACTGCTTCTTGCTAACTTCTCTTTGTATACGGAAGACCTCGGGATAGACTTGACGGAGCCAGCAGGCAGGTTCAAATGGTTTTTGGCTTCCATCCTGTTCGGTGCGAGGATAAGCGAGAAGATCGCAGCTAACACGTACAAAACATTTGAACGCTATGGTATTGACAGCATAGAAAAGATCATCGCCGCTGGCTGGGACGAACTGGTAAAAATTCTGGATGAAGGCGGATATGTGCGATACGACTTTTCCACAGCGACAAAGCTGCTTGATATAGTGCAAACGCTAAAAGATAAATATGGGTCTCTGGAGAACCTTTATAGTCAATCTTCAGATACGAAAGATTTAGCGAGAAGGTTACAGGAATTTAAAGGCATTGGCACGGTAACGGCACAGATATTCCTGCGTGAATTGCGCGGTGTATGGCTAATAAGCCTGGAGGTATCGAGCAAAGCTAAAAGCGTAGCAGAGACTCTGGACATAAATCTGCATGAATTTGAAGGTGAACAACTTTCACGTGTTGAGACTGCTCTTGTTAAACTAGGCATAAAATATTGCAGGCGTAAGAGATGCGAAGAATGCCCGGTGAAGGATTTTTGCGGATTTGAAATTGTTTAGCGTTTAGAGATTGTGATTTAGGATTTTCATTGAGGTGGATATAATAGATTATATACCTGCGAGATAAAATAGAAAACATGAGTGCAAAACCTCTTCTAATGGTCAGCGGGAGCATGCATAATGCAGACATGTATTACGCAACTCATTTTCTCTCTGCGGACCCTTTTGTTTATCTTCGCTTGTCTCACAAAGACCTCCTCATTGTATCGCAGATGGAATATGAAAGAGCGAAAAAGGAGTCAATCGTAAATGAAGTTCGATCTTCGCTCGATTACGGTCATGATCTAAAAACGGAAGAGCTTATACTAAAGGTCCTTCTGGAAGAAGGTATAACAGCAATAGAGGTGCCACGGTATTTTTCTTTATTTACGGCCGAAGAACTAAGGAAGGCGGGCATAGCTGTAGTTCCCGTAGAGGAGCTGATAATGACAAAAGAGCGTGAGATAAAGGGGGAGCAAGAAATAGAATATATGCGTAAGGCGCAAAGAGCATGCGAGCACGCAATGGAGATCGCCATAGAAGTTATAAAAAAATCAGCCGTGAAAGATAACTACCTTATTGAAAATGATAAAATCCTAACGTCTGAACGAGTAAAGGCATACGTAGAATATGCCTTGTTTGATTTCGGATGTGCGTGTGATGTAGGAGAGTTAATAGTAGCGTGCGGGAAAAGAGCAGCCGACCCCCATTTCTTCGGTAGTGGCCCTATCTTCGCTAATGTACCTATAATCATAGATATCTCTCCAAGATTAAAATTGGAGCGATATTACGCAGATATGTCAAGAACGGTTGTCAAAGGCGAGCCGGAAAAGGAAATAAAAGAGATGTATGGAGCGGTTAAGCATGCTCAAAACGCTGCATTAGCTCTTGTAAAGGAGGGTGTACGATGCAAAGAAGTGCATAATCTTGTATGTGATATATTTGAGGAAAGAGGTTATGAAACAACAAGAAAGAAGGGTAAGAAAGGATTTATTCATTCTACTGGGCATGGCGTGGGGTTGGATTTGCATGAGAAACCCAACGTTGCTAATAATGACTACGAACTACGAAAAGGGAATGTGATTACAATAGAGCCGGGATTGTATGACCCCAAAGTAGGTGGCGTCAGACTGGAGGACATGGTGCTGGTGCTGAAGAACTGCTGTGAGAACCTGACGAAGTTAGAGAAGAAGCTTGAAGTCCGAGAGTTGGAGATTGTCTAACAATTCGAAATGAGCAAAAATTTGAAGTGCCCAATGTGATTACGGGACAACCACTACCGTTTATTTGCAGGGGAATTGTATATGTTTAGCTTGTTGTTCTCCTCTTTAACTGTTAATTCATGGGTTATATCATCATGGATATTTAGTATTGCTTTTTTCTTCTTCTCATCCATCATTATTTCGGCAGAGTATTCATCCTTAGAACTGCTAATGGCCATCTCATCACGGGATTTGGTGATTATTGCATTCTCTGCCCAGTCGATATCGAAATCACCCCGGAGGAAACCTATAAGTTTCTCGTTATCTTCGCCCGGAACGCTATTCCAGTTAAACAAATACAGCTATTTGAACCTTAACTTCGAATCACTTTAGGGGGACCTATATCGTACAACTGCCTCATACCGGCACATTACCTTTTTATGGCTTTTTAAGGGTTTAGAAGGCTATTGTTCTATGTTCCCTATATGGGGAACATGTCTTATGAATGCTTCACCCCTTTATTTTTCCTTAAATGCTAATATAACGCTTTATATCGTGATTATGTATATGTGTCCCCTATATTAGGTCAAAGTTAAGGTTTGAATTGTTCTTGCACAAATTGATAGGTGTCACTCCAAGCTTCTGCATGTTCTGGAAATTCACCTATTTTTTCATATGCCTCTTTAGCAAATTTCCGAGCTAGGTCCTCGTCACCCTTTTGTGATACCTTACATTTTCGTCTTTCGGCAAGGTAATAAGCCCAATTGTTTTTAATCCAGCATATTAACTTCTCATTCTCTGATTTTTCTTTATCTAATTTGCTGGCGTATTCATGATATGCCACTCTCATTCGCTCAATTGCTCGATTCAAATACTCGGTGTTTCCAGTCGCCTTATAATCTCCCCAGAAGGCCATGGCATAAACATTTGCATGTATCATGGCCAGAATATTATTGTTATTGTCCTCAATCATTGACTCGGTATCCTTAACAGTTGACTCTTTAATACTATCGGCAATCATCTTAAAAATCACAGATACTAACGTGACTAAAATTCCACCAATAGCAAGAATAATCATAAAGGTATCCTTAAGAAGATCATATCCCGTTATTGCATCCATGTCTACCCTCATTAATACGTAGTCCTGCGGTTATATATAAGGTTTGCTAATAAATCAGTATCTCAGAGAGTCCACATTTTCTCTTATGCATAATAATGGCGTTGCACAATACTTGTATCCTACATAAACATGAGGATCAAAAAGATATCTTTAAAAGAGTGAAATGCAGAATACGCCCCTGGCAAATTCGTGCAACTCCTGATGAATGCAGCACAGGCGAAGGATTATGTTGAGACAATTAGCAGCCTTGATCGGAGATTGCCAAATGTAGATGCGCTTTTTTGGCAATTACCCGAGTGTGCCAACCGGGACCTGATATTGTGTGAATACAAAAAGTCGTGAAAAAGAACATCGAGGCGGCGAAGGGACAGATAAGAAGAAGGCGATTCATTATAGGGATTGACAAGACCCATTAGCCTTTTTACGAGAGGATAAAGAATCGATGGATTCACGATTGCACAAATAGTGTCAAAGGTGCTGCTAATTCATACAAATACAACGTTGTATTTATTGCGTCAGGCAATTTGAGATTCGTCCTTTTCGTCATACCTATCCCAAAAATAAGCAAGGATACAGATTATAGTGATCCCCATATGACTTGATACTGTTTTTTTCAACAAAACACCCAAGGAT
>CAZOEM010000112.1:0-7736 GCA_964578735.1 uncultured Halobacteria archaeon
ATATCCCTTAAATCCGTGTAAATCCATGTAAATCTGCGTCCTAAATTAAATAGGCAGAACTTATACGTTATATACCACAAAAAATAAAAAAGTACTCAGTGGATTTTACTACAATGCATAATCCAACTGAGCGTACAACTGCCTATCCTTGAAATACTTCAGCGACATCGCACTTGACGGGCAATAAGAGGCGCAACTTCCACAGCCGATACAGCCATCACCAACCTTCGCAACCTTCTTCATAGCGCTTACTACCGTCGCCACACCAAAAGTGACAACAGGTATCTGCTCCTCGGTCAGCTCGATCGCCTCCACCGGGCACACATCCACACACACACCGCACCCAACACATATCTGCTCGTCAACTACTGCACTCACCGCAGGCGTCTCCATGAAATTCTTTGCCAGCAACACGCATGCTCTTGACGCTGCCGCTGAACTCATCGCCATGCACTCGTCGATCATTGCGGGATAAACAGCGGAACCGCAAATAAACACACCCTCGTTCACTGTGTCTACAGGCGTCAACACCATCTTCGGTCGCTCCTGCGCTTCCATAAAGAAACCCTTCTTCAGTGGTATCTTGAACATCTTGCTCAATCGCTCGTTCTCATCTGCAGGCACTGTCGGCGTGCTGAGCACTACCAGATCGGGCTTTATCTGTACATCATCGTTTAGTATAACGTCAAAGACCGAGACAATCCCACCCTCATATTTCGGTGCTTTTTCATACCTGAGGAAGATAACGCCCTTTTCTCTCGCCTCTTTGTATAACGCTTCCCACTTACCGTAAGTCTTGATGTCCTGATACAGTACGAAGATATTCACATTGGGGTTCTTCTCTTTCGCTTTAAGCGCATTTGCTACCAGTTCGATACTGCTATACTTTGCAGCCACGCCCTCGCCCACATCCTGGATCATAGCAATTGTGTTTGCAGATACCGTACCGCCCAGCATATTCCCAAACTCTGCTTGCGTTATCACTTCATTCCCCGAATAGCCTTCCGGCACGGCTTCCTTTGCCCCTGTTGCAATTACACAAGCGCCAAATTCTATCTCTTCGTTTACGCCATCCCCGACTATATTTGCCTTAAACGAACCTGCTCTTCCGCTAACGTTCTCTTCCTTTGCATTCGTATATACTGTTATCCGCTTATTAATCGCTACCTTATCAGCTAATTCCTTCAGTATATCCGAAGCTTTCTCGCCACTTTGTAATTCCCCCGTCTCTCTCAAACCGCCACCAAGCTCAGACTCTTTCTCTACTAGGTATACCTCATAGCCCGCATCGGCAATACCAAGCGCCGCATTCATTCCTGACACGCCGCCGCCGATAACAAGTGCTTTCGGGATCACCGGATACTGCTCAATCGGAATCGCTTCAAGGTACCTCGCTCGCCCTACTGCCATCTGTAGCATACCAGCCGCCGCTGCTGTCGCTTCCGCTTTATCATGTACCCAGGCACATTGCTCCCTTAAGTTTACAAACTCAAGCAAATATGGATTTAATCCCGCCTTCGCTACGAAATCTCTGAATATATTTTCATACTCCCGTGGTGTATATCCTGCAAATACAATCTTGTTCAACCCCTGGTCTACAATGCCACTCTCTATCGCTTCCAGCACCTCTTTCGTTGTGCTCGTATCGCCATTCACAAGAACAACATCCCGCCATTGTTTCACTTGCTCTACAACCGCAGGTATGTCCACAGAATCAGCCACTTCGCCTTCACAGCCGCAGATAAATACGCCTATTTTCTGCTCATCGCCAACCTCAATGTATTTCCGCTCTTCCTGACCAGGAATAGGCTCTGTCCGCTGAGAAAGAAGTGCAGCCTTTAACGCTGCACCGCTTGCCTGCGCAACACTTTCACGGACCTTCATCGGTGCCGTTGCCGTGCCGCAAGCAAACACACCTGGCACATTCGTTTCCAGCGGGCTCGTTATGCTCGTCTCAACGTACCCATATTTATCCGTTTTTACGCCTGTTATCTCGGAAAGCCGACCTAATGTCTTTGACGGCAGAAGACCAACCGCGAGCACTATCATATCAAAATCTAAACTCGCAATCACGCCTTTCTTTAAATCCTCGTACTTGACTTTTAAACTCCCGCGCTCTGGTATCACCTCAGGAACCCGTGACCTTATGTATTTTACGTCATACTTATCCTTTAACTCTGCTACCAGCTCCTCATCTTTGCCAAATACTCGTATGTCCATGTAAAAGACAGATACATCAATGTCCGGGTATCTCTCCTTCAGTACCCACGCCTCTTTCGCTGTGTATGCGCAACATGCAGTAGAGCATATCTCATTCTCCTGGCATCGCGACCCCACACACTCGATAAAACCTATCTTCTTCACCGGCTTATTGTCTGAAGGCCGTAACAGTTCTCCACTTGCGGTACTTGCACGGAGCATACCTTCAAAGTCTAATGAGGTGACAACGTCCGGACTCCCGAATCCATAACTCTTCGCTATGCTATCGACGACATCGTATCCGGGCGCTAAAACCACGCTCTCTGCTTCTACTGTTGTTCCCGACACCTTCAACGTGAAATTACCCGCAGAACCAGACAAGCTATCTAACTCGCTTGATAGCATCAAATCTATGTTCGGATGATTCTCTATTTCTACTACCCGTGGTGATAGCCCGACCTTACATTCTGCAAGCTCAGCCATCTTACCTCCGAGTTCTGCATTCTTCTCTACCAGACAAACTTTATAGCCCGAGTTTGCAAGATCAAGAGCTGCTGTTATTCCTGCAACCCCACCACCTATAACTGCTATTCCCATTTTCACACCACCTTCCCAAGTATCTCTTTTGTATCCACGGCATTTTTATTGAGCCCGAGAACATTTGCATCTATTCCAAGCGCGAGCCCCAATAACTGCGTAATGTAAACAACGGGCATTTCTATCTCGACGTGGAGCGCTTTTTCTATATCCGCCTGCTTGCCATCCAGCATCATGCCGCAGAGCGGGCATGCAAGCGCAATACAATCCGCACCAGCAGTTTTCGCTGTATCCAATATCTTCCTCGCCATCTCAAATGCTATATCACTCCGCGTCATCATAAGAGGTCCACCGCAACAGAGCGTCTTCATCTGACTGAAAGGGACTACCTCGCCACCCATAAGCTCTATCAACTTGTCCATCAAATCGGGGTCGTCAGGGTCATCAAAAGCAGTCTCCGGCGGTCTACCGAGATAACAGCCATAATACGGTGCAACTTTCAGATTTAGCTTCTTCGACATCTTACTTGACAATTCTTCCAGCCCTATGTCGTTTACAAAGACGTCCAGTACATGCTTCGCCTTTATCTTACCGTTATAGTCCAGTGAGCTATCTATCCCTTTCACTTCCGCACGCAGTTCATCATCGGCCTTCAACGCCTGGTTACTCCGCTCTAAATTGTAATAGCAAATACTACATGGGGTTACAATGTCCAACCCTTCTTTCTCGGCAATCGCGAGATTACGCGCATTTAACGCATACACTAACTTCGGGTCCTCTACTTCCGCGGCGCCACAGCAGTTCCAATCTTCTACCTCAACCAGCTCGACACCCAACTTCTCAAAGACCGCTTTGGTTGACATATCTTGCTCCATCGCCGTCGCTTCGGAAGGACACCCGGGATAATAAGCAAGTTTAGTTACGCTCATTTCTCGCCCATCTCCTCAAATATCTTCTTCATCACTGTCCGATCTTTCACTTTCGCCGGGAACATCGCCTTCGGGCCCATCTTCCCTTTTTTGAACATTCGCATGCCGAAATCCTTGTAATCGTTCATCATCGCCTTCATCCCTTTAAAGAAGGACCCTTCCTTCTTCGGGTAATATTCCTTCGCAAGTCCCATATCATAGAGCCGACCATACTTTGCCAACTGATGCATGAACGCCTTATCAAAGATCGGGCGCGAGCTATCGATCTTTATATTTCCCGCTTCCGCTTCTTTCTCCGCTATCCGCCGTATCGCACCTAGCAAATCGCTAATCCGCACATCTTGCGGGCACCGAGCGGTACACGTTTGACAGATGAGACAAACCCACAAATCAGGATTTGACAGGACTTCCTTCCGCATCCCCAATAGGCTCATCTGAATGATCTTCCTCGGATTGTAACTCGGAACGTATTCGGTGATGGGGCATCCTATCGTGCACGTGCTACACTGGAAACATGCCGTGAGGTGCTCGCCCCCACGTTCGTTCATTATCTCTTCTTTAAAGTTCGGGTCCAGTTCCCAGGTCTTTATCATTTTATCTTAAGCACTCTTCCAGCTCGTCATCTTCGTAAACGGTGAAAGGTAACGGCTCCTCAACGTCTTTTCCGGGCTCATACTCGAAAATCTCCTGCACTTTCTGCGTTATCACCGGATAGAACCGCGTCAATGGTATGTCCTTTGGACAGGCATCTTCACATGCTCCACACCCTACACATGTCGTACTTACGTGATAAACCCTCGTCAGGTGATAAAACAACTGACCCGCTGGCAACCCGATCGCACCTCTCAGCTCTGCTAAGTTCAACAGATCGCCACCTGCAGGGTCTCCTAAAGGTTGATCGAAGAAACATTCCTTGCAATAGCATACGGGACACATATCTCGACAGTTCTTGCACACGATGCAGTCCTGTAAGAACTCCTCCAATGCGTCCAGGCTGTTTAGCTCTGGCAAGCTCGCTAACTTTGCCTTCGCTTCCGCCGCTATCTTCTCTTTTTCCGCCGCTCGTTCTAAGTCTTTATCTTCCAGCGCTAGCTCTAATGCGGATAACGCTTCCACGCCCTTATCCGTCAGTCCTGCAACCACTAAGTCCTCGCCTGCACCAGTTGCAATTATAATATCACCGACATCAGCGAGCCGATGTTCACATATTGCGCAGGCTTCTCTTATTGTTATCCCTTTACCTTCCAATTCCTTTATCTTCGCGCTGTCCACCTGGTCTCCTATCTCGGCATAGTGCTCTGTATATACCTGGTTCGTGTAGGCACCCGCACAATCCGTAGTTATTAGCAGCACACTCTCATTATCCAGTTGCTTCAGTTTTATCAATTCTACCGCTGCCCTTATCTCGCACGGCTTTGCCACTATACCTACTTTCTCCTTTATCGTCCAGCCCTTAACAAGATTTGCTGCGTTTACACTGAACGAAGGAGCGAAGAGGGCAGATGCCGCTGATTCTATCTTATCTGCATCTTTTACCAGCATGTAGGATACACTCTTTCCCGCTCTATGTGGCACTACCAGACAATCCACGACTCCCTTCTCGAGCAATCCCTTAAGTAGCCCCTCTAAATCCTCTGCTTTTAGCTCTGCTCCTTTCATAGTATCTTACCTCCCAGTGGATTGGGTCCCAGTTGCTTCACTTCTTCCGTCAGAGACTTCATTGTATTTGCAAACTTCTCGCCCTCTGATGCGCTTATCCAGTACGATTTAAATCGGTCGTCAAGCCCAAATTGCTTCAGGATTGTCCGTATCGCCGCTATCCTGCGCCTGGCGTAAAAGTTCCCCTTTATATAATGACACTCTCCCGGATGGCAGCCGCTAAAGAACACACCATCCGCACCATTTAGTAACAACTTGAGCACAAACATCGGATCTAACCTCGCTGAGCACATAAGCCTTATTATTCGACTGTTCGGCGGGTATTTCTGCCGTGACGTCCCTGCAAGGTCTGCTGCCGCGTATGTACACCAATTACAGGTGAATCCGACTATCTTCGGCTCAAATTCCTCTTTCGCTTCTTCTCCCATTTATCTCACCTATACTTCCTTTTTACAATATTTCTTTTTATAAACCTTCCTACATTCGTAGCATATATAAATTTTTCGGTTTTTTCCTGTTCTGCCTATAATGTATCGGGTATTGGGATTAATAACGCAGCATAATGACACGCTATGTGTTCTTTTCAATTGCATCCAGCATCCGCTTTATAGTAAATGGCTTTTCGATGAAATCCACAACCCGCAGCGAAGTAAGCAAACCTCGCTCCTCCGCTTCCAGCAAATGAATAGCAGTCATGAAAATAATCTTTACCTCTGCTAGTCTACTGTCTTGGTCTATATCGTCCAATATTTCCCGGGTTGTCAACCCGGGCATCATTATATCCAGCAGGATAACATCCGGTACCTCTCCCTTTAATTCTTCTATGCACTCGTGCCCATCTTTCGCTTTGATTGTTTTATACTGGTTTGCATCTAAAATCTGCACGATAGATGTCAATACATCGGGTACATCATCCACCACCATCACGGTTTTAGTCATGGTCACTTCTCCTTTTTATTCCCGGATGGGAAATGGGACTCAGCAACAGCTACAAATTGGAGCGGTCCTTTTGTACCTAATATTAACGAAGTGGATAATCGGGTTTTGAATTCGGAACCGTCTTTTCGCACTCCAATTAGACTACCTATCCAACTCCCCTTTCCCAGCACCTCTGTTAGAATATCTTCATCAGCTCGTTGCTTCCAGAACTCCGTGCACGAACGATCTAAGACTTCCTTTTCTGTTTCGTAGCCCCACATCTCCAGGAATGATGGATTCGCATACGTTAGCTTACCGGCTATATCGGCCATAAAAACAGGATTGATAGAAATTTCAATGGCACTTGCCTTGACTCTCAACTCTTCTTCCGCTTTGATTTTAGCAATACCGCCCGCGATCTCTTCTGAGACTCCTTCTATTAAACTTCTATCTTCTTCCGATAGCCTTCTTCCGGACCCTGTAAGGATTAATAATGCACCATGATATTCCCCTTTAGTCTTTAGAGGAACCGCATACATCTCTTTAATATTGTATTCCCGCGCCAGGTTATTGGTTGAGCGGGTAAGCTCATCATCCTCCTCGTTTTTTTCATCTTTATTAAACATGATAAATGCAGGTCCTCGGCGCTGGTTTACTGCCCTCACAATACCCTTTTTCCAGTTTTCGACTTCTTCTTTACGACTGTTTTTCTCTGTGTCCGGATAACCTATCTCGGCGGAGCTAGCAAGCATATTAGTTCCCGGATCGTAAATCAATATATCGCCCATCTCGTAACCAATTACGTCACGTACATTTTCGAGAATAGTGGAACAGAGTTGATCCATTGTGTATGATCGGTTAACCGCCTCACCAAGGAGTCTATGCAATTCAGAAAGATGTTTTATTCGCTCTTCTCTTCTAACTTTTTCTGATGTGTCACTGATAAGAACAATAATGGAGGAAGACCCGTCAGGATTTTCCGCTTTTCTTGCCTTTATCTCTAGCGTCCTCCCTTTTTTATCACTCGCATGATACTCGATTTCTTCCTCCTTGCCATCCCTAATGGCCCCCATTTTACTTTGAATTTGACTTTCAGGTAAGGAATCAACGATGGCATGATAATATTTCTGCCCGATACAGTCGCCGTAAATGGTACTCAAATGCCGATTCATAAACAGAATGTTGTAATCAAAGTCCATAACCAAAACACCTTCGGGCATATCAGACAATATGCGCGATAAAATCTTCTCTGTGTATGTCTTTTCATCTTCGCTCAATCTGAAGATATGCTGTAAAGGCGCTTTACTCACGAACCAGACCTTTGCTCTCCCTATTCTTTTGTATGACAGACGCCCATCCGCCCTCAACTGGCTCAAATATTTGGATAATGTATGCCGTTCTAAATGTACAATCTCGGAAAGTTCGTCAATAGTTGCTCCTGTTTCACCTATGTTCTGTATAGCTTCAATTATCCTATTGAAGATTTCTTCTTCT
>CAZOEM010000113.1:0-6903 GCA_964578735.1 uncultured Halobacteria archaeon
TAATTCGCGTCTTCTTCGCTCTACCCCCTCCTACCTCTATCACCTTTAATATATCCAGGATGATTTCCCATCTGCTCCTCGGCTCTATTCCCCCCATCTTCTTCTCTCCTTCTGCTCTATACATTCATCTCTGCCATGTACATTTATTGCCACCATGTATAGATAACCTCATTCTGTATGTAAATATAAAAACCTTCACACTTTTGGATTCTCATCCGGAAGCATCGTTTTCTAAAGGAAAAGTTCATTGTAGCATCGTCTGCACTGCATTTAATCGCCCCATCAAGTCTATACCTTTTTTTGTAAGATAATAACTTGTCCCTTCTTTTGGGTCTTTGTGATCACTTATAAATTCATTCTCCTGGAGAAAGCCAAAATGCCTCTGAAAATTCCGCCAGTCCAGGTATGCATACTGCATAATTCGCGTCTTCTTCGCTCTACCCTCTCCTTCGGATGTTACCTTTAATATGTCCAGGATGATTTCCCATCTGCTTCTCGATTCCGGTCCTCTCATTTTTTATCACCACTTTTTTGCCTATCTTTTTATCTATGCCCTACCCCTTTGTAGGAACTATATGTAAGTATATTATGCAGGTGTCTATATAAACCTCAATGTATTTTGACAATATTGTCAACTCCGAGCAATGCTTTGTGCTCTCCGCTATATGCGTAACCTTCTTGTATTACAACAGGGATAAACAATAATAGCGTGTGAAGTAAGCGGAGAGGGTGAAACAAAAGCGATGACCGAAGCGGACAAAGAAAATGAGCCAAAAATCATTCACAACATCCTTCACCTCGCTGCTTGCTCGGATATGCGAAGAAGAATCCTGACTGCCTTGAAAACCGGTAAGAAACCACTACGTGAATTACGAGTTCCGCTGGGGGTTAGCTCTACAACTGCAATACATGCGTTAAGAGAACTTGAGAAAGATAATCTAGTTTTTCAGGCTGAAGATAGAGGCTATGCGCTGACAAAAATCGGTGAGATCATTGTCTTCAAATTAGTAGATATGATGGCTGCGATAGAAGTGCTGAAAAAGCACGAGGACTTCTGGCTTGAGCATGACCTCCGTGGTATTCCTCTACATTTGCTCGACAGGATAGGGGCTTTGAGCAATTCTTCTCTTATAACCGATACGTCTACAGACATCTTCAAATCGCATACGACCTTACTACAAATATTGGAAACAGCAAACGAAGTGAAGGGCATTTATCCCGTCTTTCATTTAGATTACCTAAAAATATTTGAAGAATTGGTGAAGCGAAGAAGGATTGATGTAGAACTCATCGTAACGAATGACGTATTGGAGAATATAGTTGGATTGGTGGAAACAGAAGAAGCATTTAAAAGTTTTTTACATGAGCCCAACCTTAGTTTATTCGCGATGGAGGAAGGCATAAAATTAGCCCTTACTCTTACTGACAGTATGTTTTATCTCGGGTTCTTTGCGGACAATGGGGTCTATGATCATAATAGCGCCTTGATAAGTGATGATGAAAAGGCCCTATCGTGGGGGCGAGAATTGCATGAACACTACCGTAAGCTATCAACTGTGGTTGATCTGTAAAGCTGATTATATCGGATAGCCATCATACACCTGGTAACCCCATTTCTTGTGTTATTCTTGTAAAATCTCGTGGGGTTTTTTACCGTTGCTATACCCAGGGAACTCACGGATATTAATTTACCAGAACTGTATCATTTTCCAATGATCTTTAAGACACAGATTAACGCAGATTAACACAGATTTAAAGTAGCGTATTGCTTTATATATTTAATTTTTATTCTATGAACCCGTAAAAACTTAATAATTTTTTAGGACTTTAGGGTAGCATCTGTGAAAATCTGTGAAATCTGTGTCTATGACAATTATCAAAATTGGTAGAGTATTTACAGGGAGTTACCCTATACACAAAGTATAGTGCCCGATACGAGTATTATTAATATATGAACCCTTTATGTTGCACCCCCCTATCGCAAATCATAATCATTCTTGCTTTCGCAATAATAGGCGCCGGGCTGAAATATATTGATGATGCCTTCGATGAAGATAGATTCAGCAAGAAAAAAGCGATAGCGATAGCGCCTATCATAGTGCTACTTGCGTGTATATTGGCAATAAAAGACACGGCATCACGAACTATTCTTTTTTCCATTCTTCTTTCTGTTTTAATAGGTGGGAAAGTAGATAATTCAATATTTAAAGTCAGTTCCATTGCGTTTTTACTACTCCTTTCCCTTCCCTCTTTTTATTTGTATGGGACAATGGATTTTTTTGGGATGCCGTTAATTATTATTACGATTACGGGTATAATAGATGAAAAAGGGAATGATTATGTAGATGAAAACAGAACTAATAAACTGATACACTTTTTCTTTGAACATCGATTCTCAATGAAAATAGGGATGCTGACTGTCTGCGTCTTTCAATTTCTTGGATGGTCATATCTATTTGCCTTTTTAGCGTTTGACGGTGCATACGAGTCAATAAGAGTATATGGGTATCTGTATCGGTCTAACAAATTTCATTTACGGAGAAAAAATCCGATTTTCTTGCATCATAGGCCCTCCCCACGTCTCCGCAAACCTTGAAAGGGTTAAATCACAAACAAATCCAAAAATTCGGATATTCCCTTTCACCTAGTATAAGCGAATAATCTGTCTGGACGGCGTTCCGTGATACAATCGATCTATGAAAACCAAGGCATCCATATCCTCTCCTGATAGTATCATAACATTGTCAAAATCCTTCTTTACCAATTCCTCACCCACTTTTATCATTAAATAAGAATGGGGATTGATCGCAAGTAAGCTTGTGCAATTCCACCTCTTTAACCCCTCTATTTGATCTTGCAGTATCTTCTGTACCTCTTCAGGACTGTAATATTTTGAAAAGTTATCATAGACATCAATAACCACTCTCTTTGGCAAATCCCTTGGATAGCTCTTTATTGTCTTTACAATGCTGCGCTGAAACAGTATCATGTTTAAAGGAACGATTATTCGATGCTCCTCTGCTACCACTTTATAAACTCGCTCCTTCCTATATATATCCTCATACAGGTCAAGTAACATGAAATTATGTAAGTCAGCGAAATCTGTTAGCAGCTCGCCCTGTATCTGTCGGGCTGGGCGTTTAGAAGTGGCATAAATGACCTTAGTTCCCTCTCTCAGTCCCTGCTTGATAAAAGGGAGAAGAATATTATTTTTTACTTTCGTTTCTTCTGCAATGAGTAAGGTTGAACTCCCTTTTGCTAATCCACCAGCTATTATCTCATCCAGTTTTTCTACCCCCGTTGGGACCACGTCAAGTAGCTCGCTAATTGTAATACCATAAGGCATCAGCCCCTCTTTTATTTCTTCTCTTATAAGTTCATAGAGTAGAAATCGCCGGAAAGGGGATATATCCTCTAAGGATTCAAGATAAAATCTGAAAAGTTCCAGGAACTCACGTCTAGAGAATCTGGTTCCTTCTTCTATTTCTATTTCCTCTTTTTCAAAACGAATGCACGTAAATTTTTCAGCCCGTCTTTTCGATCTCTCAAGAATCCTTCTCTGCTCAGCGAAAGGAATGAAAGCTTCCACGTGTCTTATTATCGTATTAACCTCTTTTTCGTACAGTATTGGATAATAAATGTCTACATCAAACTGAGATCGCAAATCTTCCGGTAGCATTAACACCTTCTCTTTAAGAACCTCTGCAATCTCCTCTTTCGTTTCTTCTACGGATTTATTCAGATTTGCAATCCGCTCTATATCAGGGCACTTATGCATCCCGAGAAGTATTCCAACAGCTATTTTCAGCCTCGTGAGCTCGTCTGTCATTTCAAGATGAAATCTGCGATTCGAAGTGTCAAATCCTATTTTTGTTACTTCATCTCCAGGGACATATCTATCTACCATCTTTGCCCACAAATCATCAATAATGTCAACTCTAAAGAATTTCTTTGCATACGAATCCAAGGTGTCTACGATGTCATCTTTTCTCTTTTTCGCCGCTTCTATTTCTCCTTTTACGATCTCTTTCTCTCTAATTAATGACTTTATAGTGGCTATCTCGATGATTAAAACGGCAAAATAAGCGATGAAAAACGAATCGCGTAATGGGAAATATTGCATATCTGCTTTAAATATGAAGATGATGTAGACAAAAACAAAGATAACGAAACTCGAAATATAAGATAATCCACTCCAGATATTATTCCCCATTACTTCCTCAAAACCCTTGTGCGATACGTTTAGATATGCTACGAAGGCTATAAGAAAAGAGAGGATGAAGAAGATGAAGAAAGGATACGATTCAAGATTAACGGCACCAAATATTTGCATATCTCTTTTACAAGTAAAAGAGATGGAAAGGAGAATCATGAAGAATACCGAATACAGCGATGTAATGTACCTGGCTATATCTATTTTATTGAAAACCTGCTTTATTTCTACGTGTTTGCATATTACCCTCCGGTCTAAAGCATAGAAGAGATAAAAAGCGAAGGATAAAGCGAAAATAGCCGAAAAAATTAGTTTCTCAACACTGTTTGAACTTTCCCATAGTAGAAAAGCTAAACAAAGCACATAAAACGTTGCTACTATATGGATATATAAGCCATATCGCATATAATTCCAATATTTGAGTCTTGTTTTTGATGACATCGCTTTTATGTATGTTAGAATCAGGATGATTGCCGAAAAAGGGAGAAGCAAGAGGAAAAAGGAGGGATAGGGTATGTTTTCGAGTAAAGAGGTGTAATAAACGGTTCCATGTTCTATAACGGTAAAGAAAAGGGAAATTGCTAAAAACGCTAAGGTCGCAGCAGCAGTAACCTTTACTATATCAAAAGGCAGATATGCTTTCCACTTGGGATTTAATAAGGAGGGGTATTCGATGCCGAAACGTAAGTAGTAACTCATTGCAACAACACAGGCCACTAAATAAAAAAATATGTAGAAAAATAAGCTGGAAACAATACTTTCAGCGCACTTAAAGGGATAATAAATTAATAAACTGACGGACGAAAAAAAAGATATCGCACCAAATCCTGCAATGAAAGCGGGTTTTGTTAAAAAACCTATCCTTGCATAATTCTTTGACAGAACAAACTCATAAAAGGCAAAATAAAATGTTGATAATAATGAAAATAACAGAAATAAATATAAAATTATAAATTTAGACAGATTTGGAAACTTTAAATCCATAATAGATATTGCCAGAGTATATGTCACTGTGGGAAAAAGTGTATATAAGATCAAATAATTTGTTTTTAACAAATTTACTTTCTTCTTTATAATTGGTTTAATTAAAAGATACAAAGATATATTTACACAAACATGGGCAATTGCAATAAATAATACGGTTAAAGGCAAAATGAGATGAAATAAAGCGGACTTATTGGGAATAAACCATAGCTTATAGAGTAGCATACTTTGCGCGACCACTATTAACAAAGAGAAAAAATTGGCTGATATCATAACATTCCAAACTTTTGAATGTGTTATTCTCCTAACCTCATTTACAAGTGTAACAGATAATGCTATCAGAACACTCATCAACAGAATTAAAATTTGAATGAAAATAGGTATTTCTGAGACGTCTTGGTATGAACTTGCCGCAACTGTTTTTATACTAATCAATAAGAGTGTGAGTGAAATACCAAATATTTTCCTCTCTTTTCTTTCCTTCATCTTTATAATTGGCAATTTACTAAATTTCTATCATTGCTTTGCCTATCTCTCTGTTGTAGTTTTTGGATTAAACTAGCATTTATTGTCCATCATGCTTATTGATATGATTTACACCCCCCATAGAAGCCCTATTTTTTCTGATATTACTGTTGAAACTTGTTTTATCTTGCTGTTATTCCAACCTTCCAGTTTCCCTTTTATCGTATTATACTCCTCGTTCCTCAATTTTTCTATCTGTTTAAAAGAAAAAATATTTGAAAAAAGACCCAAACACAATAAATTTTTTCCTTCGCATTGAGATAAAGCCAGTTCATACGAGATATCTGTTATCTGGTCTGATTCAGCGAAAAGTCTACCTAATTTATTATTTACATGTTTTTGATAACCACTAAGTGGAATATCAGCCGTAATAAAATTATAGGCACTTTGCCCAGCCAGATCTCCACAGATAACTCCTGGAAGGATACCTTCTACAAAAGGTTTAAAATTTTGATTAGCGGCATCTCCTGCCAACAGTACGTTTCCAAATACCCATTTACCTGTGACGGGGAAAATAGGTGCCCAACCACTTTTTTCTTCTACATTTATCCCTTCTTTAACCTGTTTTTTAACATACGGGATTTCCATGAATTCTTCATAATATTTTTCTATATTTTTTTCCGCAAAAACGGTTCCAACACCCACATTTGCCGTATTTTTAGATTTGGGAAGAATGTAAGCATAGGCTCCGGATGCAAATTCTCCTAAAAATACTTGAAAGCTATGTGGTTTATCTACCTTCAAATTCTCCATTTCAAAACTCAAAACTTCGCCACATTTCGCTTTTTTGTCAATTTCAAAACCTAGCAATTTTAGAACAGTAGAATCAACACCATCAGCAGCAATTAACACTTTTGGTTCAATTACTATTTCCCCTTTGGCTGTTTTTATCATTGCTTTTCTCACTTCATAACCTTCTTTGACTTCTAAATCGACTAATTCAGCATTTGTGAGAAGTCTTGCTCCGGCGTCCATCGAATTATTTGACAACCATTTATCAATGTTTTTCCGATTTATCGCATAGCTGGACCAGATACCACCTGTCCTTTCTATTGTGATGTCCTCCGCCCAAAAACTCACACCATCAAGCTTCCATATGAGCTGTTCCCTAGGTATTTTGAAGGGCAAATAGTGAAATAGAAATTTTCCGACACCTTCGCCACATTGAACAGGGACTCCAA